>JAYYJK010000048.1:0-6952 GCA_036146255.1 Nanobdellota archaeon | reverse complement strand
TTAAGGAGGCATTTAGTTCTGGAAATGATGATAAATATGAAGTCCTCTATCATAAATATTCACAAGTTAAAGCTCAAAATAGAGAATTACAAAAAAAACATACTCAAGATATGCACTCACATAAATTGGGCGTACAACAAGATGTTGCTAATCATTTAATTAAAGTATACGAAGCAATTGAACAATCAAAAGCTGCAAGTTTTAGAGTACATGCTACATCAAAAGAACTTCAACAACTAATGATTGATATTAATCAATCTGAAAAAGCAATCAAACTTGCAATGAAAGACTTTGCCTTAGAAGAAGTTGAGCCTAAAGAGAGATATTATGACCCTGAAATTCATGAAGTTGCAACGTATGAAGATGCTAAAGGGATGGCAAAAGGACTCATTATTAAAACTGTTAAAAAAGGTTTTAGATTTAGAGGAGATATTATTAAAAAACCTAGAGTAATTGTTACCAAATAATCAAATTTATTTGAAATTACTTTATTCTAGTCGCTAAAAGGTAGTTGCTTATTTTTTTAAGTATCATATTTAAATTATAGATATGAGATTATTATCTAAAGCATATGAAGCACTTAGGGAGAAATCAAAAAATAAACATCCTAAAGTTGCTCTTTTATCATTTTTAGAAGAACTTCAGGGACATGAAGCAAAGCTTTGGGGAGTTACTTTAAATAGAATTAAATCTGATGAAGAAGTAGCATTGGAAGATTCTCACCATCTTATTTATCTTCTTCAAAATACTTCCTCAAATTCTTTGAAAAAAGCTCTTAAGATGAAAGAGACTAAAGATCTTTTAGAAGATTTAAAAGATATTAGGGAAGATTTTCTTTATTTGAAAAAACAAATTACTTACAAAAATAATTTGAAAAGTTTAATTTCTGAATTTACTCTTCGTTGTTCAAATCAATCATATATGGGTGAATTTACAAAGATTCTTCTTCTTGAAAAACAACTCTATGAAGTTCTTGAAAAACAAGATGATGAACTTAGACAACTATTTTCTGAAATTGAAGCTCTAAGAATCAAAAAACACGATGATGATACTTTAGAATATTTCATTGATGCTCTTAAAAGAATTAGAACTGCGCTTGCAGGACATTTAGATCACCATGAATTCTGGGAAGAAGAGAGACGTGGTTTTTCAAATATATCAAATATTTTACATGAGATACATAAAAAAGTTGAAAAAATTCCAATGAATGGATAAATTTCAATCTCAATTTCTTTAAACAATAAATTCTTATGGTTAACTACCATGATGAAAAAAATTATTACCTTTAGCTGCACTAAGTGCAAGTACTCATGCTGGAATGATACTTATTGAGTTAGAGCAAAACCGTGAAGAGGTATTGTGTCTATTTTACTTCAAAAAACTTCTCCTGAGATAAACTTAAGTCAACTCTATGTAGCAAATAGAGGTATTTCATTTAGAGATTTAGATATTTTTAATTCTGATTCTAAGAAATATAGCCTTTTTTCTAATTCAATGCGAATCTATGATACTAATTCTGATGACACGATTAGATTTGAATTTAGTTATAATGGAATTTTAGAAAATCTTGACATAGGTATTGGATATTATGACTCTTCAGGATATTCATATGAGAGAGAAATCCTTCCAGTTACTCAAGTTCAAAATGAAACTATTACTGTAGATGAACCCTTTGGACTTGGACTTTTAGGGTTTGGACTTTATTGTTTGTATAGACAAAGAAAAGATAAATCTTATGAAAAACTTAGAAAAATGACGTAATTTTTTTTTGAACTTTTTGTTCTTTGAGAAGCTTTGAGTTTATGAAATGATAATAATGTCTTGGTGAATATTGTTTTAAAAATTCTTCAACTTCTCTTTGAGATGAAGATTTGAAAATACAATTCTCAAGAGCTTTTCTTGCACATTCTCTAACAAAAACAACTCCTAAAGGGATTTCATAATTATCGATAAATCTAATTGAGATATAAGATGCTTGTTTTTTTCTTTTATCCAAAAACCTATTGATTGGCGATTTTGTTGCCCAATAACCCCCTGCACACTGAGGTTCTGGATATCCTAATTTGTTATTATGTCCTACATAATCTTGTTCAATAATAATATTGTTATGATTAATTGTCTCTTGTCTACCTTTGTCACTTAGAACTTCTGTCGCATTTAGGTCCCAAGTTTCGACTATTTCCGCAGAGTAAGTGTCTGGAAGTAAAATAATGATAAAATCATTTCCTTTATCTGAATCTTGATAGATTTCATATTGATTAATGCTAGAATAATTTTGTATTTTTTTGTATAGATAATTATCAATTGTTTGATCATATGCTGAAATTGCCCATTTTGTTGGAACAAGTTTTCTATTTATTTCTATTCCAAAAGAACCCAAGGCTAAAAGATTTATTATTTGATGTTCGCTGACTCCTTTTTCATATAATGATATAATTGCTTCTCGTGCTTTGATATCATTTTGAGTAAACTTTTCAATTTTCCATGATGTTTTTGTATTTTCTTGAGCTTCTAATTTTGTAAGTTCATTTTGAGAACCCATAACACCTGCAACTTTTGAAGAGAGTATTTTGTTAAAAGATAATTCTTTTTCAAAACTTGATTGCATCTCAATTGCAGTTTTTGACTTGTAAATATCTCTGAGTTCTTCAACAATTCTTGCTTTTGGTTTTTTGATATAATTTTTTTGAGTTGAACCTAAAATAGATTTTGCTTTCAAAGGAAGAATTTCGTCATATGATTTTTTAACTAATTTCCCTGTTTCAAAAAAAGAGGTTTTTTTATCCTCATTTGAGATATTATGAGTTGCTAGAAAAGGATAATTTTTTTCTCCAACAATTGGTGCTGAACCAAAACCTACTATTTCTTTAGTTGGTTTTAATGTTTGTTGATATGCTTTTATTTCTTCATAAAATTTTCTTTTTGTCTGACTTAGAAATTCTTTTTTTGAAGTAGCATTGTTCATAAGTTAATTAGTTACATTACCTTTTTAAGTGTAGGTGTCTTAATTGTATTATGTCAGAAAAAGAATTAGAAGCTTTACTTACAAGGCTTAAAATAGAACTTGAAAAAATTAAAAAAAATGAAGAGAGAAACAAAAGATTTGATGCTTCTAAAAAGAGAGAATTAGTTAACGATATTGCTAGACTTGAAAAAGGATTACTTTAATATTGTTTGAAGTTATCATTTTATTTATAAATATGAAAGTCATTGCTTTTTTATACAACAATGAAAACTAAAAAAGAGTCGTCACAATTTGTTCTTCTTAATTTAGATGATGAAAACACCAAAGATGTTGCTAATGCTGTGAGTTCTAAGTCTGGTAAAAAAATCCTTAGTTTTTTAGAATCACATGACAAGGCAACTGAGAGTGAAATTGCAAAGGCTTTGAATATTCCAATGTCTACTGTAAATTACACGATGGAACAACTTGCTAAAGCTAATTTAATTGAAAATACCCATTACCATTATTCTTCAAAAGGAAGAGAAGTTAAACATTGGACTCTTGCAAATAAACTTATTATTATTGCACCTAAAAAAGCAGATGGCCTCTATGATAAAATAAAAGATTTGCTAGGTATTTTTTTGTTAACAGGGATTGGAAGTTTGCTCTATTCTTATTTCAATTCAATTTCTAGTAGTAGTGTTCAAACTATGGCAATGCCTCAGGCGAGAAGTTATGCCTATGAAAGTGATATTATGATGGCAAAAAGTAGCACTATAGTGGAGCCTATGTCTTCAGAACCAAATATAGCTCTTTGGTTTTTTTTAGGTGTCTGTTCTGCTTTAGTTTTAGTTTTTTTACTTAGAATTTGGAGAAGTAGAAGAAAATAGTTAGTTAATTTCCATATCATTCTCTTATTTCCATAACTTCAATACACTTTGAAGTTTTAAAGAAGTATTTAAATAACATAGAAGCATATAATGTTATGAACAAATATAATATTTTAATTATTGCTCTTTTGAGTATGCTTGTTTTTAGTGCATGCTCAAATGAGACTAGCGATGTTGAGCTGGAGACTAGAGACGCAGTGCTTACTAGTGAGTTTGAATCTCAGGGAAGAACGCTTCTTGAAAGAGATAGTCTGAAGAAGGTTTCTTCAAGAGATGAACTAGAGGAGCTTTTAGCAAAATCCCAATATTCTGAGAACTCTTTTTTTTCTTATGGAAGAGGTATGAGATTTGATACTTTTGCATTAAGTGATATGGCATTATCTGAGAGTTCTTCTGCTAAAATTTCTGGTGATTCTTCTGGAGCTAGTGATTTTTCAACTACAAATAATCAAATTGAAGGAGTAGATGAAGCAGATATTGTAAAAAATGATGGTACTTATATTTATTCACTTAGTCAAAATAGATTAGTTATTTCTCAAGCATTTCCTGTAAATTCTTCTAAAGTTGTAAGTATTATCGAATTTGATGAAGAAGATAATGTTCAAGAGTTTTTTATATCAAATAATGAATTAATTGTATTTACAAATACTTATTCTGAGAGTTTGAGAGTATCTGAGAGTACATTAACTCCATATCCTCATTATGAAGATCAAACTAAAGTTTTGATTTATTCTATTAAATCAAGAGAAGAACCTGAGATCATTAAATCATATTCCCTAACTGGTACTTATTTTGATTCAAGAATGATTGGAAATCAAGTATATTTTATTTCACAAGAAAATATGTACTCTTATTCTGGACCTATTTTCCCTATTTTGTATAAAGATAATTTAAGAATCGCCGAGCCAGATATTTATTATTTTAACTTTGATCCTGAATCTACCTATTACTCTATTGGTTCAATTAATTTAGATAATGTAGATAATTATAATGTTGAGAGTTATTTGCTTGAGAGAGGAGCTAGTTTATTTATGTCTGAAAATAACATGTATATTAGTTATAATAAGCAATTTAGTCAAGATTATGTTGAACAATTTAGAGAAAATGTATTCCCTTTAATTAAATCTGAAGAAAGAGGAATATTTGAAAAACATATTAACAAACAAGACAAAGAAGCAATTTCAATTACATTTGAAGAGTATCTTGGAAGATTATCTGAAAATGAGTTAGAACAATTCATGGAAGATTATCAAAGAAATTCAGAAGAGTATTATGAAAAAATTCAAGCTGAAGAGAGAAAAACAGTTATTCATAAATTATCTCTAGGAGAAGATGGGCTTCTTTATTATGAGTCAAAAGGAGAGGTTGACGGACATTTACTTAACCAATTCTCAATGGACGAAAAAGACGGAAATTTAAGAATTGCTACAACAACATCTTTTTGGATTAGAGGTGAAGGATCTCACTCTTTTAATAATGTCTATGTTTTAGACTCAAATTTAGAAGTAATTGGTAGTTTAGAAAAACTCGCTGAAGATGAGAGAATTTATTCTACAAGATTTATAGGAGATAAATTATATCTGGTAACATTTAAACAAGTTGATCCATTATTTGTAATTGATTTATCAACACCTGAACAACCAAGAGTTCTCGGTGAATTGAAAATTCCTGGATTTAGCTCATACCTACATCCTTATGGAGAGAATTTCCTTATCGGAGTTGGTAAAGAAACTAAAGAAAACGAATGGGGAGGTTTTGAGACTATTGGGCTTAAATTATCTCTTTTTGATGTAAGTGATGTTAATAATCCTAAAGAAGTTGATAAATATATCTTTAATGGAAAATGGTCAGATTCTGAAGTTCTCTATGACCATAA
This sequence comes from Nanobdellota archaeon, assembly GCA_036146255.1. Taxonomy (GTDB): domain Archaea; phylum Nanobdellota; class Nanobdellia; order Woesearchaeales; family UBA583; genus UBA583. The sequence continues at coordinate 1,242 of JAYYJK010000048.1, read as the reverse complement.
AGCATTTCTCTTCGACCCAACAAAAAGACTTTTAGTATTGCCTGTAAGAGAAGCAAAAGGAGATGATGATGACTATTATCCTAGTTCATGGTTCAGAGGTGCTTATGCATTTGAAATTACTGAGAATGGATTTGAATTACTTGATACAATTTCTCATTTTGAAGGAAATGATAATGAAAGATATTACTGGAGTAATCCTGATGTTGTAAAGAGATCTCTTTGGATGGATAATGTATTATATACAATTTCTGAGAGTAAAATAATAGCATCAGATTTAGATAATGATCTAGAAGAGTTGGCTGTAATTGATTTGGAATATGAAGTTCAAGATAATAATTATCCTGAGATTTATTATTAATTATTTCTCACAAATCCTAATTTTTAATTATTTTTTCTTATTTTGATAAAAAAATTCGTAATATTTATAAATAAAAAATTCTTAATAATTTTTAACAAAATCTAAAAAACTTATCAATTATAAGATTTTGAGATAAAAATTAATAGTGCCTCAAAAAATGGCATGTTGCGAATTTGAGCAACACGCCAAGAATGCTTAGCATTGTTGAGCGCATTTTTAATTTAAACATAGTTTAAAGTAAAAATGGCAAAAGAAAAAATTTTAGGAATCGATTTAGGGACAACAAATAGTTGTATTTCCATTATTGAAGGTGGAAAAGCCCAAGTTATTACAAACTCTGAAGGTGCTAGAACAACTCCTTCAGTAGTTCACATTTCCTCATCTGGAGAGAGAATTGTAGGAGAACCTGCAAAAAAACAAGCAATTGTTAAACCAAAAGAAACTGTAGCTTCAATTAAAACTCATATGGGTGAAGATTACAAAGTATCAATTCATGATAAAGAATATACCCCTCAAGAAGTTTCAGCTATGACTTTAGCTAAGTTAAAAAAAGACGCTGAATCTTACTTAGGAGAAGAAATTAAAAAAGCAGTAATTACAGTTCCTGCTTACTTCACTGATGCTCAAAGACAAGCTACAAAAGATGCGGGTAAAATTGCAGGATTTGAAGTTGAGAGAATTATTAACGAACCAACTGCAGCTGCTTTAGCTTATGGTATTGATAAAGAAGATGCACATAATGTATTAGTATTTGACTTTGGAGGAGGTACTTTTGATGTTTCAGTTTTAGAACTTGATGATGGAGTTTTTGAAGTTAAATCAACTGCAGGGGATAACCACCTTGGTGGAGATAATGTAGATAAAGTATTAATTGACTATATTGC
>JAYYJK010000047.1:0-8067 GCA_036146255.1 Nanobdellota archaeon | reverse complement strand
AGTTTATTATATTTATAGGTTCATATAGCTTAGGGTTACACCTGTTCCCGTCTCGAACACAGAAGTTAAGCCTAGTTAGCCTTGGTGAGTACTGGTCTTTGTATCGGAAAAACTCTGGTGACCTATTCTTTTAATAAATTATTCTCAAATACATAATAGTAGTTTAGTACTTTTTCTATGTTAAAATACGGCATTGTATTTATTGTGTAACTCTAATTTATGAATACAAATTTTTTTATATCTATTTAAATATAACTACATATGAGATTTTTATTCACGTTTTTTATGTGTATATTTGCTATTTCGTCTATTTATTCTCTAAATTATGACTCATGTCAAAGTATACCTTCGGGAACACATAATATTAATGATACTATCTCAGGTGTTACTAATTGTTTTGAATTATCAAGTAATAGCTTTATTGATTGTAATAATTATCAAATTACAGGTGGTATGGGTGGCTATGGGTTTTTACTAGATAGCTTAACTAATGTTACTCTTGCAAATTGTTATATATCTTCATTTGGAGATGGAGTATACATTAATTTTTCAACTAATATTACTTTGTTAAATATTTCAATTAATTTAACCAGCAATGGAATTTTTACATCAAATATTAATGATAGTACTTTTTATAATGTAACACTTTCAAAAAATGGAGATGGTGTCTTAAGAGGGGGGATGAGATTAGGTGGTAATAGAAATGTTGTAGATAAGTTATATTTATTTGATAATGATGGATTTGATAGGCATGGACTTTATGTTGCAGGTAATAATAATAATATTTCAAATGTTGAGGGTACATTAAATTATCATGGAATTCGAGTATGGGGTTCTTCCTTTAACAATTTTTTCAAAAATATATTATTTGATGGAAATGATGATTCAGGTATCTATATATACTCTCCTGCAACACTTGAAATTCCTAGCAATAATTATTTTACTAATTTAACTTTAATAAATAATCTTAGAGGTATTAGGTTTTATTCTAGGACATTTAATAATACAATAGTGAACTCTCAAATATATAACAACTCTCAGGATAATATTTTATTTTCTCTTTCAAATAATAGAGAAAATTTATTTTATAATAATTATTTAGGTAATATTTCAAAAATTAATTCAGATGATTGGTCAGGTTCATCTCCAAATTATTTTAATTATTCAACCCAAGGTAATATCTATCTACAAGGATCAGAGAGTCAAATTTGTTTTGATTTTGGAATTAATTCACCAGAAGAAAATTGCGATTATTTTCCCTCATATAATACTTTTATTTTATCAACTGATAATGGAGAACAAAAAGTAAAATTTCCAGTTAACTCATTTGTATCATTGAGCTTTATGTTATCTCTTTTATTATTATTTTTTTTATAGAATAACAATCTTTTTAAAGAGAATTTAATATAATATTTTATACCTCAAATAATATTTATTAACGCCTTGTGGGGGTCGCCCAGTCCGGTCAAAGGCGCAGCCTTGAGGGGGCTGTCTCGTTAGAGTTCGCGGGTTCAAATCCCGTCCCTCACATACCTTTATATATTCTGAAAAATATAATCTTTTAAGTGATATTAAATAAAAAAAGAGAAAAAATATTCAAGTGGATAACTATTGAAGATAATCAGTATATTTTTTTAGGATTTTTTTTCCTTTTTATGCAATTTTTTGTATTTCTAGGTAATTATCAAGCAGATAGATTTGATGTTTTTTTTTTGGTTTTGTAACCACACTCCTCTTTTTTTTGCCTTTGCTTTTTTCCTAAAGAAAAGAGATATAATTAAAGGTTTGATTAATGTTGGTTTTTTAGGTCAATTTGCATGGACGTTGGACTTTTTAGGAAAAATCTTTTTTGATTTTCATGTATTTAATATGACAGCATATGTTTTTTCTTCAGAGAAAGGAATTTGGGTTTTACTTCCAATTGGTATTCATGTATTTGCAACTAATGTTGCTCTTTATTTTACTAGAAGAAAAAAACCTAGCACAAAAACATTATTTTATTCAATACTCTATATTATTTTTCTCTATGGTGCAACATTGACATATACTGATCCTCTAAGAAATGTTAACTGTGTTCATGCTATTTGTGGTGCAGTTGATTTAACATTTAAAAATTATACTAATTTTTGGCCAGTTTTAGTATTTTTAGTTGTTGTATTACCAACTCAATTATTGCAATTTTGTATTTATAAGTTATCTCAGAGATGATATTTCTTAAAATACTAGATAATGTTTTTAAACTAGGATGTATATATATTCTTATGAAAAAATTTTCTTCTACTTCAATGGTTGCATACAATAAAAATGAAAAGAAGAAAGTAGTATTACTTAGTGTTTACGTTCTTGTTTCAATTGTATTATTTGTTGCTTTTTATTCACTTTTTTTAAAAAACTTGGATTTTTTTATTTTTAATGCTATTAATTCATTAATTTCTTCGATTGGAGGACATATATCATCATTATCATATTTAGGAGCTTTTTTAATAGCGTTAATTGGAGGATTTTTCTTAGTATTTATGCCACTTGAAGTTATTTTTATTACTTTACTTACAGGAGGTAAAGCTCCATTTTTACTAATTTTTCTCTACATTGTAGGTATTTTTATTTCTTATAATGTTAATTACTTTGTTGGATATAAATTAGCAGATTTTTCTAAGAGACTTATAGGTTATAAAAAATTCTATTTAATAAAAAAGTATGTTAATAATCATGGAAATTTAGCTATTTTTCTATTTAATTTCCTCCCACTACCATCACAACCACTATCTACGATTTTAGGAGTGTTCAAATATAATTTATATAAGTTCTATGTTTTTTTTGTTTTTGGACAGTTATGTAAATATACATTAATTTCTTTTGCATATCTTTATATATTTTAAATTAGTATAGTATATATGTCATTAAAAAAAATAGAAATTATTTCTTCAGAGTTCAAAAACACATTAGAATTAGAAGAGTTAACATCTTATCTTGGAAAAGAAGTTTTCTCAAAATCAGGGGAGCCAATTGGTTCAGTGAAAGAAATTGTTGTTCATAAAGATAAAATTAAAGGAGCAGTTATTTCTTCAAAAAAGGATTTTTATATTGATAAAGAACAGTTTATATTAAATGAGCATGACGTAATTATTTTAAAAATTGATCCAATTTTTGCTTTAATTGGAAAAAAAGTATATGATTCACAAGGAAAAGAAATAGGAACTGTTCAAGACTTAAAGAGAAAAAATACTCTAAATGATTTTAGCGAACTAATTGTCTCTAAAAGTTTACTCTACAAGAATCTCAAGATACCAAAAAAAGAAATAGAAACTACTGGAGAGAGCATAGTTTTAAATAAAAAATATAAAAATGAGTGATATAATAACAGGAGATGATATTTTAGGAAAAGAAGTATTAGATAATTTTGGAAGAAAAATAGGAGTAGTTATGAAACTCCATATTGATAGAGAAAAAAGAACTTTAACAGGAATTTCTATCGATAGAGGATTTGTGAGCTCCGATATTTTTATAGGTTCGGATTTTATTAAAACTTTTGGAGTTGATGTAATCATTTTATCAAAATCTCCAGCATTTACTTATGAGAGTTCTAAGGTTTATCGAGAAGATGGAAAATATGTTGGAAAAATTGAAGAAGTTACTTTAAATAGATTAAAACAAATTGATACATTACTTGTAAATACTGATAATAGTATTTTAAATAATAAAACTATTACAATTTTAAGAAAAGATATCAAAACAATTGGTTTGAGTATTATTTTAAAAAAAAGTTTTGAAATGGATTAATTAAAATTCTTTTACTACTTTATTCATAATTTGGTTAACAACTTGTGGTTTTGCAGTTCCTTTTGTCTCTCTCATTACTACACCTACTATAAAGTTTAGGGATTTCGTATTTCCTGCTTTGTAATCTTCTACTGCTTTTGGATTATCTTGGAGTGCTTTTCTTACTAATTCTTCAATGAGCGAATCATCTTGTACTTGAATTAAATTATTTTCTTCAATGTATTGTTTTACATCAAATTTATTATCATAGAGTTTTTCAAGTGTTTTTTGAGCAGTTGTGTATGAGATTTTATCTTCTCCTAAAAGAGTAATTAATACTGTTAATTCGTCTTTAATATCTTTTGATTCGAGAGTTTCAAATGATTCATTATGATAGTTTAATACTCTTGGGATCTCTCTTCTTAAAAATAATCCGACTTCTCTTGGATTTAACTTTTTTTCAATTGCATATTCAAATATTTCTGAGAGATATAAGTTTGAGACAAGAACTTCAATATCTTCTTTTGATAAATTGTAGTTTGAATATTTTTTTCTCTTTTCTTCTGGTAACTCTGGGAGTGAGTCTTTTAGAGCTTTAATTTCTTCATCACTAATAATTAAATTAGGTAAATCAGGTTCAGGTGTGAACATGTAGTCTTGAGCATTTTCTTTTGATCTCATGAATTGAGTTTCATCTAATTCCTCATTATATCTCCTTGTTTGTTGTTCTACTTTCTCACCATTAGCAACAAGTTCTCTTTGTCTTTTAATTTCAGCTTCAGCTGCAGCAACAATATTTGAAATAGAATTAACATTTTTAATTTCAACTCGTGTAAAACCTGATTCTTCAACTGATACATTAACATCAGACTTAATTCCAAAGTCTTCATCTAATGCTCCCAAGTATTTACCTAAAAGAATTAATTCTTCAAGCCAGTCTCTTAGTTGCTCTGTACTCTCAAAATAAGGACCAGTTACAATTTCAGCTAGAGGAAATCCAGCCCTATTATAATTTAGCTCACCTGTTTTTGGATCCCATGCTGCAGGGTTTTCTTCAAGATGAATCTCTTCCATTTTAATTCCTCTAAATTCTCCACCAATTGCATTACATTTCACATTACCACCAGAGACTGTTCTTTGGTATCCTGTTGGCATATCTGGCCAAGTATAGTGTTTTCTTTGAAAATATGTTTGGTTTGTAATTTTAGCACCCATTGCAAGTCCTAGTTTAATAACATGATTAAATGCTCTTTTATTTGGAAGCATTGGTTTTGAACCTGGTTGTCCAGTACACCTAGGACAAATTGTAGAATTAACTTCACTATCTTGACGAGGTGTTTTACAATTACAAAATAGTTTTTCTTTAGTTTTTAGATGCATATGGACTTCAAGTCCTATTTTTATCTTTCCCATAGAGAGAATTAAAATATTATGATTTATATAATTTAGGATTTTAAATCACCTTAAGAAAATGATTTTTACAAGATACTTAGAACATGTTCTAAATTTGAGAACATTTTTACATCTAAATTTACTTTATAAATAATGGTACCATAGAATAGTTATGGAATCAAAACAATTATTATTTAGACAGTTATTTGATCAAGATACTGGAACTTATACATATCTTCTTGCAGATAAGAATACAAGAGAAGCAATTATTATTGATACACTCAAATCAAGGGTTGGACAATATATGAAATTACTTGAAGAATTAAATTTAACACTAAAATATATCTTAGATACTCATGTTCATGCAGATCATGTAACAGGAGCTTATGATTTAAGAGAAAAAACAGGTGCATCTATTGCTTTAGGTGCAATTAATGCAGTTAATGAAGTAGATATTAATTTAGAAGATGGTGAGAATTTAGATTTTGGTAACTATAGTGTAAAAGCAATATCTACACCAGGTCATACCGAGGGTTGTTTTACATTTAATGTTGAAAATATGTTATTTACAGGAGATGTTCTTTTATATAGGTCAGTTGGAAGAGTTGATTTTCAAGGTGGTTCTGCAAAAAAACTCTATGATTCAGTTCAAAAATTATTTGCTTATCCAGATGATACATTAGTATATATTGGACATAATTATGCGGGTTTTACAATGTCTACAATAGGAGAAGAGAAAAAGTACAATAATTTTGTAAATGAAAATTTATCAGAGGAAGAATCTATTGAAAAACAAGAAAAAAGAGAATTACCTCTTCCTAAGTATATTTCAGTTGCAGTACCATCAAATAAGATTGCAGGAAAAGATGTAGTTAATGAAAAAGGTGAGGTTATAGAATAATAAGTGAGTATTTTATTATATTTTACACTCTATCATGGAGTATATAAATTATGATTTATATGTTATATTATAAACAATGGTAAAAACAATTTTAGTAAATGATTTACACAATAATAGAGAAAAGTATCTTATTGTGGATGTAAGAACATCTTCAGAGTATGAAGCGGAGCATATTAATGGATCATACAATATTCCTTTAGATTCAATTGATGAATATATGGATTTGTTAAAACATCAAAAAAAAGAACTAGCAATCATTTGTAGATCAGGAAATAGATCTCAGATGGCTTGTAAAAAATTACATTCTCTAGAGAAAACATACTCAATTGAAGGTGGAATTCAAGCATGGAAGCAACATAATTTTTCAATTCAGGAAGGTAAAAAAATATGGGATTTAGAAAGACAAGTTAGACTTGCAGCAGGATTTTTAGTTTTCATTGGAGTAGTATTACATTTTTTAATTACTCCTGCTTTTATCTATCTTTCAGGTTTTGTAGGTCTTGGGTTAATGTTTGCAGCAATTACAAACACATGTGCTATGGGTATGATGATTGCTAAGATGCCGTGGAATTCTTCAACTTCGTGGAAATCAAAACTTAAACAATTAGAATAATGGATATACTAACATCTTTTCTTCTTTTTTTTGTAGGTTTTTTTTTAGGTTTATTTGGAGGAGGCGGTGGGATATTACTTGTACCTATATTAACACAAGTAGCAAAATTACCTTATTTTTTAGCAACTTCATATTCTTTATTTTTAGTAGGTGTAACTGCATTTTTAGGTTCTCTATATCATATCAAGAAAAAAAATATTTTGTATAAGCAAGCTTTTGAAATCATTATTCCAGTAACAATAATTTCTGTTCTAACTAGAAATTTTTTATATCCAATTTTACCTGAAGTCTTATTTTCTTTACCTAAAGATCAACTATTATATTTCTTGTTTATTTTAGTTATGATACTATCTGCATTACTTATGCTTAAAAAAAAGATTACCATAAATAATGTATCATTGAGTACAAAAGTATTATTGTTTCTATTACTGGGTCTTTTGACAGGATTAACAGGATTAGGAGGAGGTTTTTTATTAGTTCCAATTTTAGTTATTTTTTATAAACAATCAATAAAATATGCTATACCTACATCGTTATTTATTATTTCACTAAATTTGCTTGTGACTTTTTTATTTGAGAAAAAGATTTTGTTAGATTTTAGCTTTCTTTTAACTTCTTTATTAGTTGTATTATTGGGTTTTGGATTTGGTATTTTTCTTTTAAAAAAAATAAATCCTTCTTATCTGAAAAAGTATTTTGCATACTTTCTTATTATTTTAGCAATTATTCTTTTGCTTAATTTTTAATTATTAATTGGACAATAATCTTTTTCTATTATTTTTTTTGTTAACATTTCGTTTGCTACGATGAAAAAATTACCATAACCTATCATATATTTATCTGTTGTAAGTTCTGTTAACTCTCTTTCTGTTTCTGTGGGAATATACCTTCTATTTTTATCAAAGTTAACTGGTTTGAATATTGTTTTCATTTTTTCTTCAGAAAAAAGTAAACCAATTTTGGATTCAAATGAAAAATATTGTAAATAAAGTTCTAGACCTCCAGTTTCAGGATATTGTGATATGAGTAAACTTTTTGGAATTGTGAGTCTATTTCTATTGTTAGGTTCTATACTTACTTTTTCAATTCCACGAATATTTAGTGTCATATATAGTAGTAACAGAAAAGAATTTATAAATTTGTACTAATTCTAGTTATTATGCAACCAATTAAAATTATTACAGTTGGAAAATTAAAAAATTCATCTCTAAAAGTAGAAGTTTCAGAGTTAATGAAAAGACTTCGAAGAGTTGAACTCATTGAACTCAAAGAAATTAAAGATTCTAGTTCTCAAAAAATTAAAGAAAAGGAATTTGATGTTTTAACATCATACATTGATTCTTCTTCGTATTCATTTTTATTATGGGAACATGGAAAAACATATTCTACTAAAAATTTTTAT
>JAYYJK010000046.1:0-6661 GCA_036146255.1 Nanobdellota archaeon | reverse complement strand
ATACTTTCTATTTTATTTTTTATGTCACTTTCACTAAGTTTTATAAAGAATTTAGTGTTAATTTTTTCTATCCCACTCTATTTGACTATAAGTTAGGGACCTATTATTTAGATATTTCTTAAATTTTAGGATTTTCATATTAATGAAAATAACACTTATAGGAGGAGATATATAATGAATATCAAAGAAGTTACTGAAAAAATTAAGGAAGCAAGAGAGCTTTCTAAACCAAGAAATTTCACGCAAACTTTTGATCTAGTTTTCAATCTACAACAAATGGATTTGAAAAGACCAGACCACAAAGTAGATCTTGGTGTAACACTTTCTTCTCAAATTAAACCAAAAAAACTCAAAATCTGTGTTATTGTTGATCACGGAGTTGAGGGTGCTGATGAAGTTTTTGATAAAGTATTATATAATGACGAGTTAACTGCTCTTAAAGGTAATATGACTGAAATTAGGAAACTAACTCATGAATATGACAAATTTGTTGTTCAAGCAAATCACATGCCTTTATTTGCTCAGATTCTTGGTCGTTACTTAGGTCCTATGAACAAAATGCCTTCACCTAAATTAGGTATGGTTATTGCTTCAAAAACACCTCTGCAACCATTATATGATAAATTACAAAAAACTGCACATATTACAACTAAGAAAAACTTAGTTATTCAAGCATCAATTGGTTCTGAAAAAGAAAGTGATGAAACAATTGCAAAAAATATTATTGCAGTTCAAGAAGCATTGATTCATGCATTACCAAATCATGAACACAATGTAAAGAACATCGGTGTTAAACTTACTATGGGTAAGGTGGTGGTATTATAAAATGGTAGTTGATGTATCAAGTTATAGTGCAAAAGTTAGTCCTAGAAACAAAGTATTTGCTGATAAAATTAGAGCATATGCTAAACAATACAACATTGTGGGAGTTGTAGATGTTACAGGATTGCCTGCACCTCAGTTTCAAAGAATTAGAGCATCTCTAAAGAAAACTGCTGAAGTTCTTATTGTAAAGAAAAACTTAATTGAATTAGTATTAGGAGAATTAGAAGAAACTCACAAAGGAATTTCTGAACTTGCTAGTAAATGTTCAGGAGTTGTAGGTCTTGTATTTACAAATGATAATCCTTTCTCATTATACAAATTTATTAAGAAAAATAAATCATCTGCACCTGCTAAGTCAGGTCAAGTTGCACCAAATGATATTGTAGTTCCTGCAGGTCCTACTTCTTTTGCACCAGGTCCAATTATTGGAGAATTAGGAGCTTTAAAAATTAAAGCTGGTATTAATGCTGGTAAAGTAGAAATTAAGGAAGATTCATTAGTTGCTAAGGAAGGAGATGAAATTTCAGCAGATCTTGCTGGTGTTTTAACTCGTCTAGGTATTGAACCGATGGAAGTTGGTTTAAACTTAAAAGCAATTTTTGAAGAAGGAACTATTTATGGTAAAGATGTCCTTGATGTAGATGAAGACGCAATGCTTGCTGATCTTAAAGCTGAAGCTCTTAGATCATTCCACTTATCAATTGGAATTGAATACTATACAAAAGAGAATATGGCTCACTTTGTTGGTCAAGCTGCGAGAGACTCACTTGGTCTTGGTGTGGGTATTGCATACCCTGCTGCTGAGACAATTAAACAGTTAGTCTCAAAGGCGAATGCTCAAGGTAGTGGAGTTGCAATGGCTCTTCCTGAGGATCTACGCCCTGCTGGTTTAGCGGTTGCTGCCGCTCCAGTTGCTGCTGCGACTACTGAGTCTGCAGAAGCTAATGAAGGTAAAAAAGAAGAAGAGGCTGCGCCAGCTGATGCTGCTGCAGGTCTTGGTGATCTTTTTTAATTAAGCAAAAAAATAAAACTATGTAGTTGAAGGTCTACTCAAAAATCTTCATTTAACAATTATATTAGAAAAATGGAATATATTTATGCTGTTATGCTATTAAACAAAGCTGGAAAAGACGTTTCCGAAGATAACATCGTAGCTGTTTTAAAAGCTGCTGGTGTTGAAGCTGATGCTGCTAAAGCAAAGTCAGTTGTTGCTGCTCTAGAAGGAGTAGATATTGAACAAGTTATTGCTGAATCTTCAGTTGCTGTTGCTGCTCCTGCAGCTGCTGCTCCTGCTGCTGATTCAGGTGCTGCTGCACCTGCTAAAGAAGAGAAAAAAGAAGAAGCTGCACCAGCTGCTGATGCTGCTGCAGGTCTTGGATCCCTTTTTTAATTTTCTTAATTTTTTTTATTATACACACTAAAAATGGATACAGAGGCAATTCGAGCTGAATTGAAGGACGTGCAAACAAAGATTAAAGACTTAAAATCATCTTTTTCTACAAAAAGAGATTCTAAAGAAGAATTTTTCGCACAAGGAGAACAATATTCTGAAGAAATTAATACGCTTTATGATGAAGTGAAAGAGATTGAAAAAGAAAACAATCTTGATAAAATTAATGAGGAATTAGATGCTAAAAAGGCACAACATGAAGAATTAAAAGCTCAACTTGAAGAAGCTGAGAAAAAATTCAAAAATGTTAAACCTGATGTTTCTACAAAAAAGCCAGTTGTTAAAACTATTTCAGTAGAAAAAGCAAAAAAGGAATTACAATCACTTGATTTAAAACTTCAAACTCAGGTTTTGAGTTTAGATAAAGAATCAGAAATTTCAAAGAAAATTGTTCAACTAAAAGAAATTATTGAGCAGAATGAAGGGGTAGAAACTTCATCTGAAGAAGATTCAGAATATAAAACTCTTAGAAGAGATTATAATGCTCTTAGAAGAAAATTCAACAATGTTGAGAAAAAAATTAGATCTTTTTACAAACAAATTCGTCTGATTTCAAAAGAGAAGAAAAAAAGATATAAAAGAATTGATGAACTAAGAGCTCTTAGAAAACAAGTCTTTGAAAACTTTAAATCTCAAAAAGAAGAATACTCAGAAGTTGGTAAAGATCTAAAAGATTTATTCAAAAAAGAGTCTGAATTATTAGAACAATTAGGAGAATCTCCTAGAAGACCATCAAGACCTAAGAGAAAACAAGCTCCAGGTATTGATTCAAAAGAACTTAAGAAAAAACAAAAAGAAGTTGAGGAATCTTTCCTTAAAGGTGGGAAACTTACAACTGATGATCTCTTAATGTTCCAAAGGAAATAAGATTTCCTTTGCTCATCAATTTATTGGTGTTGCAAAGAAAGTAACTTAGTTATTTTCTTTTTATTTCTAAATTAGTACTTCTTTACTTAATACAAAATTTTATAAGTGTCTTTATAAATAACTATATAGATGTTAACGGCTTTTGGACTTTTTCTTGTACTCTGTATTGTTGGTTATTTTATTTATGCAAGTTTTTCTTTTCAAACATTTTTGTATAAAAAAAGACTTCAAGCTACTTTAAAACAAGGTCTTTTACAATCTGTTAAAGGAGAGTTTATTTCTGAGGGATATTTTGCAATTTCTCATAGGTTTGTAACTCCTATTGAACATAAAACTTATTTTCAAAGACATAGAGCCTCTTTTACTAAGTGTCATAATATTATTAGATTTAAAACGCCTGATGCTCATTGGGAATTATTTTTTCATTTAGTTAAGGATGGTTCTGTTTTTAGTGAACAGATGTCTCTTAGGGTTTTTCCTATTAAGAAAAGAATTAAATCAGAGGGTAATGTTGAGAAAAATTATTCTAGACTCAATATTTTTACAAATAATAGGTATTTAACTCAAGTACTGGAGCATACTGAGACAAAGGATTATTTGAAGTGGTTAATTAGACATAATGAAGATATTCTGCTCATTTCTCATAATAATTTACACTTTAAAGCATTTATTGATACAAAAAAATTGTCTGTTAAAAGAACAATGGATATGATTAAAGCAATGAATGTGATTAGATCTAAAATCTTTAAGGATGATGTTTTGGAGTATTAATGTGCTCGGAAGGTTTTGGATATGTATTTTGGTTTTTTTCAACATGTTATATTTTCATAACTTTTATAAATAACTTTTTACTATATATTCTATTGAGTGATGCTCAGTATAGTTCTTATGTTTAAATATAAAATATTTAGGTATTATACTCAAAAATAGTTTTTTCTATTTTTGGCTATATTGTGCTCTTTTTCTAAAATCTAATTTAAAGAGCAAAATATTTCTAAAAACTAAAATTATACGAAATAGCATAACTACATTCTTATTATATAAAGATGGTCAAAATATTAGACGAAATATTAAAAGAATTACCACAAGATAAAATATCTTCAGTGGAATTTGAAGCTGCAAATATTGTAGTGTATACAACAAGTAGGGATTTTCTTTTTTCTGGGAGGGCTCTTATTAGGGAAATTGTTTCTAGATTTAAAAAAAGAATTGAGCTTAGAGCAGATAATACCTTACTTAAGACTCAAGAAGAAACTAAGGAAATAGTATCTAAGCTTCTTCCTGAAGTAACTATTGGAGAATTTAAATTTGACACTGCAAGATCAGTTTTAATTTTAGAAGTAGATAACGTAGGTGCTGCTGTTGGAAAAGCAGGTGCAAATTTAAAAGAAATTCAAAAACACACACATTGGACTGTTGAGGTGAGAAGAATTCCTCCTCTGAGATCAAAAACAGTTGATGCTATGAGGGCAGTTGAATTTCAAGAAACAGAATATAGAAGAAAATTCCTAAATAGAGTAGGTAAAAGAATCTATGGTGGTTGGTCTAAAGGTAAAATTAAAGGATGGGCAAGAGTTACTATGCTTGGTGCAGCAAATCAAATTGGAAGATCGGCTGTTTATTTACAAACTACAGAATCAAGGATTTTATTTGACTGTGGTATTGATCCATCTCAACCTTTTGGAGATACTGAGGTTTTTCCGCTTTTAGATTCTCCTGATTTTAAATTAGAGGATATTGATGCAATTGTTTTATCTCACGCACACATGGATCATTGTGGTCTTTTACCTTATCTCTATAAATCAGGATATAAAGGACCTATTTATTGTACTGAACCTTCAAGAGATTTAATGGCATTATCTCAACTTGATTATATTAAAATTATGCAATCAAATCCAGGGGTTAATGCTATTTACAAAGCAGAAGATGTTCGTGAAATGATTAAACATGTAATTCCTATTGGATTAAATGAAGTTACAGATATTACTCCTGATGTGAGACTTACTTTTTATAATGCAGGCCATATTTTAGGTTCTGCATTCTGTCATGTAAATATTGGTAATGGTGTTCATAATTTTATGTATACTGGAGATTTCAACTTTTCTTCAAAACAACAATTGTTTAATAGAGCTGATACAGTATTCCCAAGATTAGAATCTCTTATGATGGAGAATACAAATACGGGTCCAAAAGATTATGCTATGCCTAGGGAAGAAGCAGAAGAAGAATTTTTAAAAATTATTTTAGATGCTTATGTTAAAAAAGGTAAGGTCTTAATTCCAGTTTTTGGTATTGGTCGTGCACAAGAGATGCTTTTAACAATTGAGAAATTAATTAAAGAGGAGAGATTGCCTGAAGATTTAAGGGTATTTTTTGATGGTATGGTTGGAGAAGTTAATGCAATCCACACAGCATATCCTGAATTTTTACACAGAAATCTTAGATCAAGAATTCTTAAAGGTGATAATCCATTCTTAGGGGATAATTTTAAATCTGTAGATTCAAGAGCACATAGGGAAGAAATTATCGAATCACAAGAACATGCAATCGTTTTAGCAACTTCAGGTATGCTTAATGGTGGAACATCAGTTGAATATTTTAAGAATTTTGCTCCAGATGAAAAAAATGCTATTTGTTTTGTAGGTTATCAAGCTAATGGTACTTTAGGAAGAAAAGTTAAAGATGGTGAAAAAACAATTCTCTTGGGGAACTCGGGATCAGAAGATGATAGGGTTAGTGTTAATTTACAAGTTCATGCAATGAAGGGGGCTTTTTCAGCTCACTCTGATGTTGGTATGACTAAAAAATTCTTAGCGAATCTATCAGTTAAGCCTAGAAAATTAATTTTAAACCATGGAGAAAAATCAAAAATTGCTTCATTTGCAGAGACTTCAAAGAAAATTATTCCTGAAGTTAAAGTTTATACTCCTGATAATTTAGAATCAATTAGATTATTATAATTTTTTTATGTTTTTTTCTTCTCTTCTCTTTTTCTATATAGATATATAGGGAACTTATTTTTTTAGATAATTTTGATCATTCTACGTAATCTTTTTTGTCAATACTTTAGTTACTGGTTATTTTTTATCTTATTTTTCTTTACTGTCTTCTATATAGTATAGTATTTTTAGGTTTTTTTGATGAAAATTACTTATTATTTGAAATTAAGGCATTGTTTTTTTATTAATTTGGAACGGGTTTTAGATAAGTCGCTCATTTTTTCATTTATTTTTGGTATTTATTGTTTTATTTTAACTTATTTTTTCTCTTTTTCTCTTAATTTTATAATTTTTAGAAGTATTTTTTACCTATCTTTTGAGTGCTTTTTTCTCCAATTTGGGGATTTTTTGAAAAGTTGCGATTTCTTTTTTAAATCTTGCTATGCTTAAGACCACACATGAGCGAAATCTTTATAAGGGGATTACGGTTAATCTATATTATCGTCAAAGGCGAGGTGAAAACCTAGTCATTGAAATATGCAGCTCCTGAAAATTTCGGGGGTGAAGAACTGAGTTGCTT
>JAYYJK010000045.1:0-7197 GCA_036146255.1 Nanobdellota archaeon | reverse complement strand
ATTTCTAAATTTGTTTGTATATAATCTTCAATCATAAAAAAAGCTTTTTCTTGAACTTCTTGAGATGAAGAGACAACCATTGGATTAAATACTTCACTTAAATGATCATCTAAAGCTTTTTGAAAATAATTAAAAAATATAATATTTTTATTAACAACTGAAGTTTTGTCTTCTGAATAATAAATTTCTGATTCTAATCTACTTAAAAACAAGTCTGAATTTGTATGCAATTCATGTAGTGATGTTACATAAAATTTTTTAAAATCAAATATATCCATGATATATTCTAAAAAATCAACTATATAAATATTACTAAATATCTTTTTGTTATGAAACAAAAATTAAATTTGGATCCAATATTTGAAAATACCAAAACAACCTATGAAGACCAAAAACAAATCACAAAAAATATCTTAAAGTTATTAGAGGAAGTATATCAGAGAAAAAATAAGGAATTTGGCCTCTATCTTTTAGAGCTACTTAAAGAATATCCTGAAATAATTCCTGATAAAACTGAATTAAACTTTTTCTTTGAAGATCTTGAAAGAGAATATGATATTGATATGGCTGAACTAGAAAAACATTTCCAATAAGTATATTAACTTCCATTAAATCTGTTGTATGGTTCAAAACAAATTTGTTTTTGTTTTCTTAAATTATAATTTTTTACATAGGTATTAATTCTTATTCTATCAAAATATCTCTCTCTACTATCAAAATAATCAATAAGATAAGGATCGCTAAGAATCCATTCATCTAAATCTCTAATCAGTGAGTAAACCGTAACATCTCCTTTAAAAAAATCAGAAAGCCTATTACGCAAATTAGTCACATCACTACAAAAAGATTTATAATCCACAGAGTTCAAACCTCTTGTTAATTTTACATACTGAAGGAAATCACTAGTGTCAGAATATAAATTACTTAAAAAAAAAGTTATTTCATCTTCGTTAACTGAGTTATATGAAAATACATAACCAGGAATTTCAGAAAAAAGAGTAAGAGATTCATACGCATTAATGGTAATTTCTTCGAAAATATTTTCAAGAGAGTTTGCCATAGCATTTACTGTTTTCCATATTAATAAATTTAACGCTACATATAAAACAAACATTAATATACTTTTATAAACTATTGTTCATATGGAAACAATAAAAATTAAAACAATTTTTAATAAATCATTAGGAGGGAATTCCAAATGAAAACAATACTAATCACAGGAGCAAGTTCAGGAATAGGAAAAGCATGTGTTGAATTATTTGCAAAAAATAATTATCAAGTAATTGCAACCATGAGAAATACAAAAAAAGCAAAAAACTTCAAATGGCCTAAAAATATTGATGTACAAGAGCTTGACATTACAAATTACGCTCAAGTAAAAAAAATAAAAAACTATATCTTAAAAGAGTACAAACGCCTAGATATTCTTCTTAACAATGCAGGATATGGAATTATCGGTGCTGTTGAAACATACTCGCAACAAGACCTAGAAGGACAATTTAAAACCAATGTATTTGCACCTATTGAAATTATTAAATCATTTCTACCTGAGATGAGAAAAGACAACCAAGGAACAATCATTAATGTAACATCAATTGGAGGAAGAATTTCATTTCCTTATTTTGGAGCATATAACGCTTCAAAACACGCACTAGATGTATTCTCTCAAGCTCTCCATATGGAACTTAAAAGAACTAATATTAGAATAAAAGTAATTGAACCTGGATTTACACAAACAAATTTTGCAACATCAGGTATGAAAACATCTGAGCTTCCAATTGAATTTTACGAAGATGGACAACAAGAATTAGAACAAGCAATGAAACAAGGTAGTGATGGAACTCCACCTAAAGAAATTGCTCAACTCATCTACGATGCTTCTCAAGACGATTCAAACCAGCTAAGATATGCTGGCGGTAATTTAGCAAAACCTCTTTTAATTATGAAAAAGTTTTTACCTCAATCAGTTTTTGAAAAACTAATACTAAAAAGAATTAAAACTTAAAAACCAGGGTCTCTTTTTAAAATATTTTCTAAAATTTCTTTTCTTAACTTCTTTTTTTTTGAACTCTCACTTGGAGATAATTCAATTTTTGAATTTCTGATAACTGGTAATTGATGGTATGAGTGAAAATCAAGTGAAGAAATTATCTTAACTGCATCTCTAAGACTACTACCTGGATTATTAATAAATTCACTAAAATCAAATTCTGAGTTTATACCTAAATAAGGAGAGATATAAACAACACTATACTCCTGTTGACCTTGTAATTTTAGTAAAAATATGTCAGCGCATGAAAATAAATTTTCTGATTGCTCATATACTAGATATTCAAATGGTAATGAAGAAGATGGTGTTGATAAAAATCTATATCTTAGATAAGTATTGTTAGAAATAGGTAATTTCTCCTCAGATTGTAATTCATATCCATTAATAGTAAAACTCATAGCATACAATGGTTATCAGAGTATTTAAATTTAATCTAATACTTCTTTTAGAAATTTAATATGTTCATCTTTTAATTTTTTCTTTTTATCTTTACTTGTAAGAAGATCTTCAATCATTGAAAATGCTTTTTCATGATGCACATGATTTGGAATAATAACATAATCTGCACCTTTTACATAGAGTTGATATGCAACTGCTTCTGATTCTGCTGAAACAATAATAACTCCTTTATTGTTTATTTTTCTAATGTTTTCAACAAGCATAATTGATGTTTCTTCATCTTGATGTAAGGAAATACATAATTTAATTGAACTCATATCAAATTCCGAGATAAACTCCACATTTGACATATCTCCAAAAACAACTGGAAAACCTCTTTTTTTCATATCTTGATAGTTTTTTTGATTATTTTCTACAATAGTTACATGGTGAAAATTTCTCCAAATTCTCTCTAAATGGTGTTCTTGAGACCTAGACAATCCTGAAATAATAACTTCCAAGCCTGATTCTATTTTCTCATCATGATTAAATTTATGTTTATTTACTCTCTTAAGCAAAGGTGAAAAGAAAGCATATAACTCATCTGAATGATAAAACATATATGATGAAATTGTAATTGTCAAAAGCATTACAAGAGTTAATAAAGAAATTACACCTGAATCAATAATTCCACTTTGAAATGCTAAAAGTGCAATAATTAATGAAAATTCTGAAATTTGGGATACTGCAAGTCCTGCATTAAATGCAATTCTTGGTGTATATTTTAGAGCAGTCATAATTAAAAAAACAATAATTGGATTTCCAATACAAACTAGCAATGATAGGGAAAGGGCAAGAGGTAAAATTGACATTAACTCAGAAGCAACAAGTGACAACTTTTCTGAATTTGATGAGATTTCACTAAAATCAATTGTTGAACTAAACATCTCTGAACCTAAAACAATGAAAAATAAAATAATAAAAAAATCCCTCAGAGGTTTAATCCTAGCTGAGATTTCATAATGTAAATTAGTTGAAGCTAAGGCAGCACCTGCAATCAGCGCTCCAATTTCAAGTGAAAAACCAAGTAGGTCATATAAAGATGCAATACCCAAACACCAAGCTATAGAAAATAAAAATAATACTTCTGAATTATGGTTTTTCTTGAAAAAAAATTTAAGTAAAGGTTTTGTAATAAAAAATAATCCTATTGCAACAAGCATAGCTAAAAATAATTTCAAAAATACAAATGATGTTTCACCTCCTCCACTTAATGCAATAAATGAATTGATAAGAAGTAACACAATTACTGCAACAAAATCTTGAACAAGTAAAAAACCAAGAGAAATCTTTCCATATAAAGTCTCAAGTGCATTCTTATCTGAAAGTAATTTAACAATTACAATTGTTGATGAAAAAGATAAACCTACTGCAATAATTACTGAAGTTATAAATTCAAAACCTAAAAATGTAGTTAAAAGAATTGAAAAAAACATAGTAATTAAAATTTGTCCAACTCCTGTCAAAATTGAAGGGAGACCAACATCTTTAATTAATTTAATGTTAAGATGTAAACCAACTAAAAATAATAAAAATGCAATTCCTATATGGGAAAAAATTTGATAATATCCACTACTAGATAAAATATCAAAAAATAGGGGTCCCAAGAAAATACCACCTAAAATATATCCAATTAAAATTGGTTGCTTAAAATATGAAAGCGTATATGATACTAAAAAAATGATTACAAATACTGCTGCAAATTCTAAAAAAAATGAACTCATACTATAAATTCAAAAAAATAATTTATAAAATTATATCATCCTAAAAAAAGACAACTAAATCAGATTAAATATACAACTAATCTAAAGCTTTTTTCTGTTCTTCATAATTCTCTAATGATGATCTAATTTCTCCATTTTTTAGACTTCTCATTTTATTTCTACAAAACTTAGAACAACAATTATCCATTAAAGGCATACATTTTGGACACATTGTAAATTCTACTGAGCATTGGGGACAAATATGTCTATCGGTACTTGGTACATAACAAACAGAACATTGTTCATCATTTAGTTCTTTGATTTGATCTTCTTCACTCATTGAAATTGCTCCCCTATTATCAAATACAAAACATTTTCCTTCCCAATTTCCTTGACCTCTTTTAAGCCCATAATTTACAATACCTCCTTCTACTTGATAAACGTCCTCATAACCATTTTCTTTCATCCAAGCAGTTGCTTTTTCACATCTAATTCCACCAGTACAATAAGTTACTATTTTTTTACCCTTAACTTTATCTTTAATCTCATCCATTGCTTTTGGAAATTCAGTAAACTCTTTAATTGGAAGAGGTACAGCATTTTTGAAATGACCAACTTCATATTCATAATCATTTCTTGTATCAATAATTACAAAGTCTTCATCGTTTTCATACCATTCATCTAATTTTTCAGGTGATAGGTGAGTTCCAGTATTAGAGTAATCATAATCTTTTTTCATAGTAATTGTCTCTTTTCTAATTTTTACATTCATTCTCTTAGAATTAAGCCTATTTGTTGGATTATGTTTAAACCAAATATCTTCAAATCCTTCAATAGAATGAATAAAATCTTCAAACTCTTTAATATCAGTTTTCAAACCTGACATATACCCAGTAATTCCTTCACCAGCAACTAAAATTTTTCCCCTAAGAATTTTATTCTCATCTAATACATAAGCATCTAATTTCTCTTTGAGAGCTTTTAAATC
This sequence comes from Nanobdellota archaeon, assembly GCA_036146255.1. GTDB lineage: Archaea > Nanobdellota > Nanobdellia > Woesearchaeales > UBA583 > UBA583. The sequence continues at coordinate 2,018 of JAYYJK010000045.1, read as the reverse complement.
TTTAATTTCAACAAATTTATAGAAAGTAATATTGGTTAATGTTTCAATAGTAAGTTCAGGTGTATTTTTCATAGAAAAAATAATGATTTTTAGTTTTTAAATGTTGTTTTCATAGAATTTCTAATTTTTAACTAAAAAATACATGAAATGACTAAAGATAAAATACTTTAGTTTATTTTATAAATCTCAAAGTAATTGTTCATATATGAACAACAAAGCAACTCTAATTTTAGGAAACATGCTTTTTCCAGATTTAGAAAAACTCAAAATCAACAAAGATAAAGACATTATTATCATGATTGAATCAAGAGATTTAATCACTCATTTCAAATATCACAAACACAAAATTATTCTCTTTCTCTCAGCTATGAGAGAATATGCCAAAGCACTAGAAGAAAAAGGATATAAAGTCGAATATAAAAAATACGAAGATGATAAACTAGAACATTTTACAACAACACTTGAATCAATTTGTAAGAAACACTCAATTAAAGAACTCAAAACATTCACTATTGAAGATCATTTTTTTAGAAAAAAAATGAAAGATTTCTGCGACTCAAAATCAATCAACCTAAAAGTCGTTACATCTCCTGGATTTATCTGTTCTTTAAAAGAATTTAAAGAATACATAGAAGACAAGAAAAAATATCTCATGAATGATTTCTATATTTGGCAAAGAAAAAGACTCAATATTATGGTAGATAATAACAAACAACCTGAAGGTGGAAAGTGGTCCTATGACGAAGAGAATAGAAAAAAAACTCCAAAATCATATACATCACCTAAGTATAAAACATACGGACACACAGATATCACAAAAGAAGTCATTGAAATGGTTGAAGAAAACTTTGAAGAACACCCTGGTAAAGGTGAAGATTTTTACTTACCTGTAACTAGAGAAAAAGCATTAGAACATTTAGAACATTTTTTCGAACACCGATTCAAAGAATTTGGAGTCTATGAGGATGCTATTGATACTTCTTCAATATTTCTTAATCACTCCGTTCTCTCACCACTAATTAATATTGGATTGTTAACACCAGATGAAGTAGTTGAAAAAGCAATTACATATACAAAAGACAATGATATTCCTCTAAATTCATTAGAAGGATTTGTAAGACAAATCATTGGATGGAGAGAATTCATGAGAGGGATGTACCATACTCAGAAGTTGCAAGGCAACTTCTTCGATCACAAAAGAAACTTTAAGAAAAGTTTCTTTGACGCAAAGACTGGTATTACACCTCTTGATGATGCTGTAAAAAAAGCTCAAAAATATTCATATAATCATCACATTGAAAGATTAATGGTACTAGGAAATTTTATGCTTCTCAGTGAAATTCATCCTGATGAAATATATAAGTTTTTTATGGAATACTACATCGATTCATCAGATTGGGTAATGGTTCCAAATGTCTATTCAATGAGTCAATATGCTGATGGAGGGACATTTGCAACAAAGCCCTACATTGGGGGTAGTAATTACATCAAAAAAATGTCTCACTACAAACAAGATGACTGGTGTGATGTTTGGGATGGATTGTACTGGAGATTTATAGAAAATAAAAGAGAACTTTTTGAGAAAAATTATAGAATGTCCATGATGGTAAAATTACTTGATAAAATGGATAAAGAAAAAAAAGACAGATTATTCAAAGCAGCAGAAAAATTCCTAGAAGAACATACAAATGAGTGAGATATATTATGTAATTGATAGAGGAGTAAAAAAACAAGCAAAAGATTGTATTGTATGTGGTAGGATTATTACATGGAGAAAAAAATGGAAGAATAATTTCGAAGAAGTAAAATATTGCTCTGAAAAGTGTAAGTTAAATTCAAAACAAAAGTTTTGAAATTAGCCTCATAAAAATAGATTTTATTTTTATGTTGCCAATATGCAAAAAAAGGGATAAAAATGTTATAGACAATTAAATTATCATTGAACATTAAAATTCATCATCATTCCTGCTTCTAAATGTTCTGCAATATGACAATGTGCCATCCACTCACCTGGATTT
>JAYYJK010000044.1:0-3526 GCA_036146255.1 Nanobdellota archaeon | reverse complement strand
AGTGTTTTGTTACTCATTGGTTTAGTATTATAATTAAATACTCTTTTTTTTTAACTTATTTTAGAATGAATATTTCAAATTTCCTAAAGCAATGTATCTTTGTTGTACTTTTTTTAGGTGCTTTTTTTACTTCCTATGCATCAGTTGAGGTTTTCTCAGATTATTCTACTCATTTAAAAATTAATGACGATGATACTATTGAGATTAATAAATCTTTAACATTAAAAAATGTTTATGATGTGGGTATTGTTCCAGGTCAAATTGAGTTTAAAATTGCTAAGGGAACTGAAGGCTCTTTAGGAAATATTGACGTACAAGAAGTTTATGCAGTTGATGCTTTTGGAAAAGAAATTAAATCTCAAATTAGAAAATCTAAGGAATTCTCAGTTATTATTATTGATGTATATTATCCTCTTCTTCCAGGTTTTGAATATGAATTTGACCTATACTATAAATTATCTTATGATCCGGGTGGTATTTTTTTTAAGTCATTACAAATTCCAATTAGGGAGAGTACAATTCCAATTGAACAAGGAGAATTTACTGTTGAGCTTCCATCAAGTTATCATTTTACTTATTTAGAATCTGAAGGTGCAGAGGGAGTAATTAATAATAATCAAGCAACATGGCAAATAGAAGATAATACTCCTTCTTCAATTTTATTTGAATATTCTTACATTCCAGTAAATATTGGTGGTATGCAGGGTTCATATTTATTTTGGATTGTTGTAAATATTATTTTAGCTCTCTTTTTATTTTTTGAGATTAGAAGAGAGGTTAAAAGAATTAAGTCTGAATATGGAGAATGAAAAATTTTATTAATTTGTTAATTATTGTATTTGTTTTTTCTATTTCTTTTTTTTCTCTTTACTCTACAGAAATTGAGATTTCTATTGTTGAAGATGCTACATCTACAAAACTTTTATCAGGTTCTTATTCTTTAGATGTTGATGGAGTTATTGAACTTTATAATCCTTCAAATGTATCTAAAGTATATGAGTATTCAATTCCTCTAAATTTAGATTCATTAATAGGTATCTCACAGGAGAATGTAGATAATACATCATCAAATTTTGATTTTAGCTTTGATAGAATAAAAGGATATCTTTTAGAACCTAATGAAACTATTAGAACTGGTTATAATATTTATGGTTTAATTTCTTATGATGTTTTCTCAAAAGTATCTCAAAATGAATCTGTTTTGGAATATTATTCAAATTTTGAATTTGTACCAAAAGCAGTATTGAGTCTTCAAAAACCTGAGAGGGAAGGTATTAGGTATAATGATGATGGTAGTTTAAATAATTCGGAGGGACAAAATACTTCAAAAAGACTTGTTACAGCTGGAATTAGAAATCCAACAGATTTTCTTTTAGATGTTGAAAATGTAAATATATATGCAACAACTGCAGACGATCCAATGTTTAAATCAGGTTCACTTTTAACATCATTTACAAACCTCTCCTTACTTCCTTTTGCATTCAGAGAATTAGACTTCTTTGATCCATCTAGTGTTAATAATTCAGTATATTGGATTTCCTCAAAATTTTTAATTCAAACAGATATTACTACTTTATTAACTAGAACTTCAAAAGAACAGAAAAGATCTTCGGGAGGTGGTTCTTCTGGTGGAGGAGGAGGTTCTTTTGGACCTCCAGCTGAAGAACTAAATTTATCTGAGACTGTTTTAATTAAAAAATCAGTAGATAAAACAGTAGTTAGATCAGGGGATGAATTTATTGTATATCTAACAATTGTAAATACAGGAGAGTCCTCTTTTGAAAATTTACAAATAACTGATGAAATTCCTTCAGGATATGAAGTTAAAGATATTTCTTTAGAAGCAAAAATTTCAAATTCTCATCTAGAATTTACTATTGATGAATTAGAGGGATATTCTTCTAAAGTGATTTCATATACATTGTCAAATAATAATGGTGTATCAGGTATTACTTATTTGAAACCTGCTGAATTGATTTATGACTCAGAAACTATTTTCTCGGAGGGAGTTCTTGTAATTAATGATCTATTACCAGATAAAAAAGTATTTGTTCAAAAGGAGGTTGATATTATAGATGATACATTTGCAAGAGTAACCCTTAGGGTAAGAAATTTAGGATCAATTTCTATTGATGATTTGCTAGTAACAGATGATATTCCTGAAGATGTAATTGTAAAAGAGATATCACAAATCTTTTTTGAGAGAGGTTCATGGAGAATTAATACTTTACTCCCAGGAGAAGAGTGGGAGGTGAGTTATTTAGTTGAGAGAAATCCAACTCTTGATAATTTACCAAAGGTATTTGGAATTGAGCAAGAAAATGTTTATGGAACTCTAATCTCATCAGCTGAAATTGTTACAATATTTCAAGAAAAACCAAGAACAATTGAAAAAGTTGGCTTAGTTGTTAGTGTTGGATTACTTATATTTTATTTATTATTCTAATAAATAATCTCCCAAAATTTTTAATTTATGTATTTTTATTTGTTGTTTTAGATAAAGTCATTGTTTAGCTTTATTTCTTCCTCTGAGCTCTATTTCTTCGAGTCTTTTGATTACTTCTTCTCCTTCTTTAAGTTCTTTTTTGTAAATTTGAAGTAAGTCTTCTTTTAGATAGTGGAAATTAGGATGTTCATTTTTGATACATGTAAAAAATAAATTTAAATCAACTCCTCTCTCTTCTACATTATCTGAAAATCCTGAGAGTCCAAAATCAATGAGATATACTTTATTATTTGCATATAACATATTAAGTGTTGTTAAATCTCCATGAACTATTTCTTGTTTGTGCAAAAGACATATCTGTTTAAATGCTTCAATTAATTTTTCTTTATCTAGTACTTTTTTTAAAACATCACCTTTTAAATACTCAAAATCAATGTATGTTTCTTTTAAATTAATGTTATATGGTTTTGGAATATTTACATTTTTTTCATGTAGTTTTTCAAGTATTTTATATTCTCTTTTAGTTCTTGATCTTCTAAGTTTAATATCAAGAAGTTCATGTCTATATTTTTTTCCAAGCCTTATTTTTCTGAGTGTTTTGTTATCAATAATTATAATCTCACTTTCTGCACCAACACTTAGTTTCTCCATAAGTTTAAATAATCGTATTTTTAATATAAATTTATTGAATATGGCAAAGAAAAAAACATTTTTTGATAGGGTTGAAGAAAAAGGTCTCGAGATGGCAGGAGATTATGTCAAAGATAGAGTAACTAAAAAAATAATTAGGATTTCAGAGATGTCTTTTGCATTTCTAATGGCAGGAATTTTACTTACAATTGGAATAGTAGAATTAGTTGCAACATTTTTTCCAATATTACAAGGAGGTTGGAACTATGCACTGTTTGGAGTATTTTTTTTAATTGTTGGATTAATTTTAAAATAATATTTTATGCTTTTTATTAGATAAAACCAAAGAGAATTTAAATGAAGATATACTATATTAATTAGAAATGGTAGAAATACAAGTTGATATGAAAAGAAGAGAGCAGTTAAGAAGACTTCATACTGCAACTCATA
>JAYYJK010000043.1:0-3988 GCA_036146255.1 Nanobdellota archaeon | reverse complement strand
TACATAACAAAATGGACTCCCTTCTCTGAAGAATATCTCAAAGAAATTATGTCAAAAATGTGGTTTGAAAAAAATGTTGATCATGAAATTGAAGTGATGAGAAGAAAATGTTATGATAAAATAAAAGAAATCATAGATAAGCATTTCAAGTAATGAAATGCTCACATAAATTTTTAATTTATGTTGAACACTTCAAATAAATAATAATGTAAGAACTCCTGATAAAATTATTAAAGAAAATACTATAAAAATATATTTTGCAAATTTTTTTGCCCCAAGGGAATACGCAATTCCAGCCTTAACAATAGTATTTGAAAATGCAGCAATAACAATTCCTAAAACTGCTAATTTAGAAGAAATAACTCCATCTGCTGAAAGTCTTGCTAAAGATATAGTAATTGCATCAACATCAGCAATTCCTGATAAAAATGCAACTAATAAAACACCACTTTCTCCAAAATAATAAAGCATTGCCTGTGCTAAAAAAATAATTCCAACATAAAAACCAGCAAAAAAAAAGGCAGGCTTTAAAGCAAAAGGAGTATCTACTTTAAATTCTTGTTTATGATCTTTTTTAGATTTTTTAAATAAAAAAAAAGCAAGTAATAAACCAACACTACCCATAACCCCCATCGGGATAAACAACAGAGAAACTAAAGATGGAAATAAAATAGATACTGTGAAAATTATTCTATAAAACATAATTGAACATGCAACAATAACTCCAATAGCAAGAGGAGTTAATGCAAAAGGAATTCTTTTACTCTCAATTGAAAAAGAAGAAGTAAGAGCAGTAGATGACATCAATCCTCCTAAAAAACCAGTATATAAAATACCTTTCTGAGCACCAATAGTCCTCATTAAAATATAACCTACAAAAGCAATTGCTGAAACGAACACAACCATAAGCCAAATTTCAAATGGATTAAATACATTCATTGCAATAAGAAAATCTTGAGACAAACCAAAGTGAAGTAACATTTCTCTAATCCCTGACATGTCATTAAGAGAAAAGTTTTTATTTGGTAAAAGAGGAAGTACAATAATTGAAATCAGAGCAAATTTTAATGAGGCAAACACTTCATTAGTAGTTAACTTTTTGGCAAAACCATGTAATTGATTTCCAACTGCAACAAGAGATGTCAAAATAAATGTAACAATCACTGAAAAATAATACTCTTGAAGTGCAACTAAAATTCCCACAATAAACATCACCACTGCACTAACTTCAGAGATAATAGAAACATCTTTTCCTCTTACACTGACTTGTTTATATGCAACAAGAGAAAATGCAAACATACCTAAAATTCCAACTAAAGCAATATACATCTCATCTAGTCGTACAAATGATAAATACCCTAACAAAAATCCAAGCATTGTAATAATAGTATAAGTTCTAAAACCCGCAAAATCTTGTTTTTTAAATTTTTGAAGAGTCATTTCTCTTTGAGCTCCAATTACTGCTCCCAATAAAAGAGATAAAAAAAAGCCAACCAATAAAGAATCTAACATAGTCAAAATGCTATTTTTGTATTTATTAAAGTTTATTCTAACTAAAAAGTTCATATCAAAAAAGTGCTGATATTATTTCATCCTTTAAATAAAGTGATAAATATTAATAAAGAACATATTTCAAAAAATATTAGATGTACAATTATTGATTTTACTTTAATTAGAAAGTGGATTCAAAAATACATACTATGATAAAAAAATGGTTAAAATTATATTTCACGGAGCAGCAGGAGAAGTTGGAAAATCATGTATTGAAGTTCAAACAAAAGATAAAAGATATCTACTAGATGCAGGAGTTAAATTTACTTCCTATGGTAACGAATATCCAAAAGAGCTTGATAAAATTCACCAACTTGATGGAGTATTTCTCTCCCACGCACATCTAGATCACTCAGGTGCACTCCCAATGCTTGAACATAAACAACTAAATTGTCCTATTTACACAACAAAGATGACTTGGAAAACAACTAATATGTTACTTCAAGATTCATATCATCTAGAAAAATTGAAACATCTTCATCCGGCATATCTTGAAAGAGATATTAAAAAAGTTGAAAAAGATGTTAAACATGTAAAATATGATACTGAATATGAAACAAAAGATGGAAAAGTTAAATTTCAATATTTAAACTCTGGACACATCCCAGGTGGTGCTTCAATTCTGATGAATGTTGAAGGAAAAACTCTCCTCTACACTGCTGATATGAATAATGAAGATACTCTTCTTATGGTTCCCTCAGATGTTGACAAATTTCAAGACATTGATATTTTAATTACTGAAAATACTTATGGTGATAGAATTCATCCTCCAAGAGAAGATTGTGAAAAAGAACTCATCGAGTCAGTTGAAGAATGTCTACGAGGGGGTGGATCTGCATTAATTCCAGTTTTTAGTGTAGGAAGAGCACAAGAAATTTTAATTTTATTAGATAGATTAAACATAGATGCTCCAATTTATCTTGATGGAATGGCTAGAAAATTAACTGAAATGTATGTAAAATCTGATGATCCTTACATAAATAATAAGGAAATTCTTGAAAAAATGTTCAAAAAATGTCATGTTGTAGCAAAACCAACTGAAAGAGAGAAAATTGCTCATAAAAAAGGAGCTGTAATAGTATCAACTTCAGGTATGGTACAAGGTGGACCTGTTGTGACATATGTTGAAAAAATGTGTCACGATAAAGATAATTATATTATTTTAACAGGATATCAAGCAAAAGGAACAACAGGTAGAGAAATATTAGAAAACAAAGTATTTTACAAAAATCATAAAAAATACTCTGTCAAAGCACAAGTTATGAAATATGACTTTTCTGCTCATTATGGTCAAGCTTCAATTAGAGATATGCTTCTTAAAATGAAACCTAAAAACTTAATTTTACAACACGGAGATTGTGATGCTCTTAGAGCAACACGTGCATTTGCTCATGAAAATTTAACTAATACTAATGTTTTCTTACCTGCGATTGGAGATATCATGGAATTTACTGATGAAAAATCAACAATTACCTACAAAGAAGGATACAAAGAAAAAGGATATGATAAAGACAACTAGTCGTCTTGTCATTAATTTCTCAAATTAATGTAAAATCTCAAAATTCTTAATTTTGAGTTTGTTAAAAATATCCTATTTTTATAAATAGACAATTTAAAAAAATTATTCTTCTTTTCTATATATTGCTTTAGCGAAATCTCTTGCAAGTATAAATCTTTCTCTATCTTTTTTTGGACACACTAATTTATCATAAAAACTAAATTCTAAACTTCTCTCATATAATGGGACACCATATTGAATAAATCTTCCGGCATTCCTATTTCTATAATAATAAAAAAGTTTTTTCATCCTATCACAATACTCTGATTCTGTTTTTAACTCTCCTTGTTCATCTTTATCAACATATTTTTGTAAAATAGAACGTGGTAATTTCTTATATTGTTTAACAAAATAATTTCTATCTGGTTCCATTCCCATATCCATATTTATCTCCATATCTATTTCTTTTGTTTTTATAACTCCAAAACCTGATAACTCAACATTAGCATAAGAGTTATGTGGTCCTAAATTAGGTAATCCTTTTCTAGACAAATAAGTACTAATTACTTTGTCATATTTTTCATCAGAAGACATCTCTTTTGAAATCTGACCTGTCATTAATAAAATCCTCTCAATATTTCTTTTATTAAGTAATTGAGTAACACTTACAACAATATTAATTGGATAAGTAGAATCTTGATTTAATTCTAAGTTATCTTCCTCATATGCTAGTGAGGATAAAGAACTATAAAATACATTATGTTCAAACAAAGGTAAAAAAGGATTACTTCTTTTATCATAAAAATTATCATGACCTAGTGTATTAATTAAATCAACATATTCTTCATCAAAATCATGGCCATCACCAAACATACCAAGAATAGTCGAGTAATCCCTTCTAGCTACTTTTCTCATTGCTGAACCCGCTCTTTTTGCATG
>JAYYJK010000042.1:0-2688 GCA_036146255.1 Nanobdellota archaeon | reverse complement strand
TAGTATTATTTTCTGGTTGTGGTCCGTACTCATTTGTAGCATTAAGAAAAAATCCTGATATTGGAAGAATTACATCAGTTGAGCTTAATCCCGAAGGTCACAACTATGCATTAGAATCTCTTGAATTAAATAAAAATATTATTAAAAAATCACATATCTATGATAATCTACTCGGGTTCTTAGACGCAAATGAAGTTCCTGCAATAGAGAAAGTACTTAGGAAAAATATGAATTTTTTAAGACTACATTTTATTAATGCTGATGTAAGAGAAGCAATTGAAGCGTTTCCATTAAAAACTAAAAAAGCTCAAAAAGAGTTCGAAGAAGAAGCAAAAGAACACACAGAATTATTATTTAAAAATCACCCTCATTGGATTGTTGAGACTCTAAATGAATTAAAACCAGGAACACTATTAACTCTTAACTTTGACAAAGTAAAAGACCCAGAAGACTTTGTACCCTATCTTGTAATGTATGCAACTAAATTTAATTTCAAAATACAAATAGAACACCATATCTATGAATTCAATACTGGTTTTGAAAAAGGTTTACTCCTTAATTACTTGGAACACGAGAGGAAAATCCCTCTAGAAGAAATTCACCTCTTCGATGAAATCTACATGCCACTTCCAAAAGATGCACACCTCTTCTTAGATACTGCATTTAAAGCAGCTGCAAAAAATGCAACAATCCATATGTATGATTTTGTTCATGAAAGTGAATTTCCACACGAAACTGAAGGTCGTGTGATTACTCAAGCTAAAAAAGCAGGAGTAGAAGTAGAAGTATTACAAGTAAGAAAAGTAGGACAATATGCACCTGGAAAGTATAGAGTATGTTGTGATTTCAAAGTACTTTGAAATTATGATAATCTTTGATTTAATTTATCGTCATAATTATTTTCTTTGTAATTTGGTCCATTATATAATCTAGCAACTTCCTCTACGTCAGGGCTATTTGATTGTAATTCTCTTTTTACATCAGGTCTTGAATCTAAGTATGCATCAAATATTTCTAATTGTCCTTCCAATGATTGGCTTCTATCATAGTACTGCTCAATTGTCAAACCGATATTTTCATAGTTAAATCCAACTACTTGAAATAAGCCAATTGATGTTGAACAAATAGTTCTTTCTCTATTAATTTCTAGGGCTCTTTCAAATGCTTCTGTATTTACATCACTTCCATGATCACAGCTTACCTGTCTAGTTTCCGGAAAACTTGTACAATATTTACTTTGAGGATTATTAAAAATACTACACTCAAATCTTAATGCACTCAAATTTCCTGAACTTTCAATGTCAATAATTGCATAGACAAGTTCTGAATTTAAATTATTTTTTTCTATGACATCATCAATATCATCAATTTCCTTTTCTGATAAAGAATTCAAATTATTTGATTCTTCACATAATTCTGGAGAAATTTCACATTGAAAGTCCGTAGCTCCACCAATTGCAGTTTCTGTTTTTTCACCTAAAGGAATAAAATAAAATATTACTACAAAAACAGCAATACCAAGAACAATAAATTTAGCAACTGTTGAAAGAGACCCACCATCACTCTCACCTTTTTTATTTACTTTCATTTATCTCAAATCTCCTGACCATCTCTCATTTCTCACTCGTCACCTAGCAAATTTTAAATCGTACTAGTCCAATTCTCTTATCTATCCTCTAATTACTGGAAATGAAGTATAATATCTTTTAACTCTACCATTAATTTTAACTTCAAATTCTAAATCTTCAAGTCTTACATCTCCTAAAATTCCTTTTGAATTAACCATTTGAAATCCTAAAATTCTTGAGTCTTCTTTTTCAAATCTTTTAAAATCCCAAATTAATTTGTAATGTGACTTTCCTTTAAGAACTTGTTTTGGTGGAGTTAATAAAAATGAATCATCTTTAACACTTAGATAACTAGGCATTCTAAAAATCATCTTTAATGAATCAATTTCTTCTGATCTAATATTTTCAAATCCAATTCTTAATTTCAGAGATTTAACTCCTTCATGTGAATCTTTTTTAACTTCATAAACTCTAGTTTCAACACTTAAAGGATTAGATGTTTTTCTTGAATAAATATACATTACAAGAATTGCAATTACAAATAAAATTACATACAAAGGAATAAAATTATAATAATAATAAATTTCAACACTCTCTCCTTTTTCAAGAGGAACTTCTAATGTAACAATATTTCCTTCACTAGTATAATCAATATCTTTTCCACTTGCAAATTCAGCTCCAAAAAATAAGGACATAAATCCTCCGTGTTCAATTTCTTGGGAATAAACATCATCAACATTACCCTTATTAGAAATAATTAATTTAGCATTATCTTTAATCAAATTTTTTGAAAACTCACTTTCAACTTCTAAATTTTTATACTCTTCAACAATAATTTGTTCTCTAGCATTCCACTCTCTAGCAGAATTAGAAGTACTCTCATGTCTCACAATTAACTCAACAATATATCTCCCAGGATTATAATTTTCTGGAATCATTTGTTGGTATACTTGATATTGGTGGTTTTGTTCAAACATATGTTCTTTTGAATATATTTTTTCTTCATCAATAAATACTTCTACTTGTGCAGCTTCATTTCTAAAAAGATCCTTAGACTCAACACTAAAACCTAAAGGAGTTACCGGGTTTACTTTTGATGAGGAAATTCTTGGAATAAAGT
>JAYYJK010000041.1:0-2894 GCA_036146255.1 Nanobdellota archaeon | reverse complement strand
TTTCCATCCATTATCCAACCAATGTGGTTAACCATAATTAGTTATTCTTAAAAAGATTTATAAATATTGTTTTGCAATTATTATTTATGTCAAGATTATTGTGGTTTCTTATGGTTTCCACGTTATTTGTAATGTCATCCTTTGCTTCAGAGGTTGATGTTACTGTTGAATTTAATGAAAATAAAGCGTTATTTTCTTATTTCTTCGTATTTGATGAAGGAGATAGCTATAATTCTTTTTCTTTTGAAAAACCAAGAGATGCATTATTACTTTTTGCTAAAAATTCTCAAGGAGAGTTTATTAGAACTTCAGTTGCCGGAGATTATTTTATTGTTTATCCGGAAATTACTTCAAATCAAACATTTGAAATTGCATTTGAATCACCACTTACCTATGATTTAATTGAGGAAGAGAATTCTTTTTCAACTTATTTTAGCTTTAATTATGAAGTTGATTTACTAACAATTGAAACGGATTTCTCAGAGATTCAAAGAGATATTTCAACAATTACTCCGAGAGATTATAGTGTTATTGGAGAGAACAAGTATTCATTTGAATTTAGAGATGTTGGGAGAGAAACATTTTTACAAGTTATCTTTGATTCTGATGAAATTGTGTTAGAGAATGAAGATTCAACCTATCTGTATGTAATATTGAGTTTTTTAATACTTTTACTGGTTTTCTTAGCATTTTTTATGAGAACTTATCTAAAGGGTTTACTTCCTAAAAAAAGAACATCTAGTGATGTTGTATTATCAAATGAAGATGAAGCGCAACCTCAGGAAATTGATGTTTTAGTTTCAACAAATAGGGATGAATCATTAGCGAATGTGGATGTAATTGTATCTGATGAAAATGTTGGGAGTGTGGATGATGTTGAAGAAGATGTGGCCCCTACAAAAGAAGAGCAATTTTATGCATTTTTAGATAAGTTTTTAACGGAAAATGAAAAAGAAGTGGTTTTAGTTGTAAAGGAGAAACCAGGCATTGCACAAAATGAAATATTACACCACCTACCTTCACTTACAAAATCAAATTTAAGTAAAATTATTACTAAATTACATGGAAAACAGATTTTATCAAGAATTAGGGTAGGTAAAATTAATAAAATTCATTTAGGGGAAAAACTTCTTTTTGAAAGCAGTACTTCTGAAGATAACACGTAGATTTATATAGTTTTAACTACTTATATTTCTAATTTCTCATAGAGGAAAATAATTACGTTTGTTAATTATTTGATATTAAATTCAATAATATTGCTTTATGACAACACATTAAAATACAATGAATACTTTTGATATGGATATTTTAAAAGAACTAGGATCATTGACTAGAGAAATAAGAAAAGAAGTTTCTTCAATGATAAGTACAGGAGTTGATATTAAATCACTTATTGATTTTATAGAGAAAAAGATTTTTGAGACAGGAAATTTTCCTTCTTTTCCTGCTATGGTTAGTGTCAACGATATGGCAGCTCACTATACTGTTTATAATGAAGGATATATTTTGCAAAAAGGAGATGTTATTAAAGTTGATTTTGGTATTTCAAGAGATGGTTTTATTACAGATAATGCCTTCACTGTTGAAGTTGACTCAAATGAACATGAAGAACTTCTTGCTTGTGCAAAGGCATGTTTAGATGCTGCAATGGATAGAGTTGAAATTGGTTGTACTATGCATGATATAGGTGATGTGGTTTATCAAGTTGCAAGTGATAGAGGTTTTAATACGATTCATAACTTATCAGGTCATCAAATCGGACCATATGTTTTACATTATGGTTTGAGTGTCCCTAGTTTTCCAAATGAAGATATGCAGAAAGTTGAAAATTCCCAACAATTTGCAATTGAACCTTTTGTTACTTATGGAGAACCAAGAATTAAAGCCGTTCGTCCAAGTAATATTTTACATTTAAAACAGACAAAACCAGTTAGAGATCCTATTGCAATGAAGGTCCTTAAACATATTAAAGAACATTTTCCAAAACTACCATTTTCTAAAAGATGGTTAGTTGAGAGTGAAGCTTTAATGTTAGGTGCAAAAGGAGGAGGAATTAAAGGTTATGATTTTAAGAAAGTAAATTATGGTATTTCTGTTTTGAAGAAATATGGTTCAATTTATGAGTATGATGAATTAGGAACAGTTGATGGTGCAATTGTAGCACAATTTGAAGATTGTGTTGTTTTTGAAAATAATGAGAAGACCATTATTACAAGATTAAAATTGGAAGAATAATTTAAACTGCATTTTGTCAGATTTAAATTATATAATTTGAGAGGTTACTTAGGAGAATGTAAGGTAACTGAACTAAGTTCAGTTCCATTATATGCTCAAAAAACCTAAGGTTTTTTGGCACATTTTTACTCCTAAAATCGTAAAAATGAAGGAAGTAGAAGTTAAAATTCGAAATATTGAGAAAAAAGAAATTATTGAGAAAATTGTAGCTCTAGGAGCTTACAAGGTTTTTAGTGGAAAAGTTGTTGATTTTAGATTTGATACTCCAGAGAGAGATTTGTCAAGACAAGGAAAAGCACTTAGAATTAGACAAAAAGGAAAATATATTTATCTAAATTTAAAAGGTAAAAAAAAATCCAGAGAGAGTATTATAGGACGTGATGAAATTGGAGTTAAAATTTCAAATTTTAAGACTATGCAGAGAATTTTAAATGAGTTAGGATATATTAAAATTTTTGAGCTTGTAAAGTATAGGACAGAGTATAGATTAAACGATATTAATTTTGATATTGATGAATATGTTGGATTAGACCCTATTTTAGAAATTGAGAGTGATTCTTATGAAAAAGTTGAAGAATATATTAGAAAACTCGAAATTGAAGAAGAAGATATTGGAAGAGTCTATATTAGGGAAATTTTAGCAGCTAAGAAAAAACACG
>JAYYJK010000040.1:0-6221 GCA_036146255.1 Nanobdellota archaeon | reverse complement strand
GGACCTCTGTGAATACTATCTTCGTGCAGAGTAACATCCATTAATTTAATTTTCATGTTAACACAACCTTCTCTTGCAAGAGGTCCTTGTTTCATTACTTCTTCAAATCCATCAAGTACTAATTCAATAACTTCGTTAAGTGCAACAATACCTCTAGTCATGTCAATAAATACATTTCCTTCGAAAATATGTTTAACTCTCTCAGCTTCATCTTTGGATAATCCTTTAGAGTGCATAAGATCCCATAATTCTCTGTCTTTTTTCTTAATTCTTCCTGAAGGAACTTCTTTGTTAGCAATAGCTTCAATGAATTCTTCTTCAAGTGGTTCTAATGTAATGTAGAACTTGTTGTGTTTATTAGGTGATTTTCCTTCAACTTGAGGGGATAATTTAGTAACAGCTTCTCTATATGATACAATTGGAGGTGAAACTCTGATGTTTAAACCTTTTTCTTCTTTAATTCTGTTAGTAACAACTTCTAGGTGTAATTCTCCCATACCTGCGATAAGGAATTCTCCTGTTTCTTCGTTAATTGTAACTTTAAGTGAAGGATCTTCTTTACCAACTACTTTTAGAACTTCAACCATTTTAGGTAAGTCTGCTGGCTTTTCAGGCTCTACTGCAACAGTTACAACTGGTTCGAAAATGTGTTGGATATCTTCAAATGGAGTAATATCTTTAGTTGAAATTGTTTCTCCTACTGTAATATCTTTAAGACCTGCAATTCCTACAATATTTCCTGAAACTGCTGATTCAATTTGAACTCTTTGAGGTCCTTTTGAAATAAATACTTGTTGTACTCTTCCTTTTTTACCAGATGATGATTGAATATCTTGTCCTTTTTTAACTGTACCTGAGAACATACGTCCAGTAGCTACTTCTCCTGCGTGTTTATCTTGAGTAATTTTTGTAATTACAAAAGCTAATTCTCCGTTAGGGTCACAGTTAGTTAAATCTTTACCTTCTGGTGAATCTGCATCTCCGTTCCAAATTAATGGAATTCTGTATTTTTGTGCTTCAACAGGATTAGGGTGGTGTTCAACAACTGAGTTTAATAAAACTTCGTGAAGTGGAGCAGATTTTGCGAATGCTTTTAATTTGTCAGCGTCATCTTCTTCGTATACATTAATAATATCTCCGAATTTTAATCCTTTCTTTTGCATGTAAGGAACTGATAATGCCCAATTTGAGTAAGCTGATCCAAAACAAACTGATCCATCAGCAACGTTTACTTGCCATTTTTGTTTAAATTCTGGAGGTGCAATTTTAACAATTAAAGCATTAACTTCATTAATGATTTTAACAAATCTCTCCTGCATCATTTCAGGTGTTAATTTTAGTTCTTTAATAAGTCTATCAGCTTTATTAATAAATAAAATTGGTTTAACCTTTTCTTTTAACGCTTGTCTTAAAACTGTTTCTGTTTGAGGCATAATTCCTTCTACAGCACATGATAATACTACAGCACCATCAACAGCTCTCATAGCTCTTGTTACGTCTCCACCGAAGTCTACGTGACCAGGTGTATCAATTAAGTTGATAAGGAAGTCTTGTCCTTCTACATTGTGGATCATTGAAACATTTGCGGAGTCAATTGTAATTCCTCTCGCAGCTTCGTCTGCGTGTGAATCCATGAATCTTTGTTTTCCAGCAAGTTCGTCTGAAATCATCCCAGCACCTGCTAAAAGGTTGTCTGATAATGTTGTTTTTCCGTGATCAATGTGCGCAGCAATTGCAATATTTCTAATTAATGTTGGCTTTTTCATAGCCTCCATTACAGCTTGTCCTAAATCTTTTGCCATTTTTTTAGTTGTTTTTTATATTATCAAAAGAGACAAGAATAGGTATTCTCGTATCCTTTGCCATATTTTGAGTAATATATATAGTAATGTATACTAATATAGTATAGTAATTAATAACTAAAAACGTTTTATAAACATAACTACTCTTCTCTGTGATTAGAAATCATTTGTCTCAAAAACTTTAAATACTTTGAAATATACTATTCTCTATGGCAGACTTTAAAGAATATGTGCAAAAATTAGAACAAAGAATATCTTCAATTACTTCTCTATTTGATTCAAAAAAACTCACAATTTCCTCAGATGTGTTAAAAGAGTCAGATAAAACTGATTATGAGCTTCTTTATTTTTCAGATGAATCTCATCCAGAAGATGCAGGATTATTTGTATTTGGGTCTCAATTTTTTGTAGATGATCTCTCAGAGCAAGAATTCAAAGAACATCTTTCTTTAAGTGCACTTAATTTTCAAATCCTAAGAGCATATAAACAACTCAAAGAAAAACAAAAAAAAGTTAAAATTACAGACATCTTAAATCAAATTCAAGATAGAAGAAAAGATTCTTCTCAACTAAATATTATTTTAAGAAGAATTTTGACTCTCTCTTATTATCTAAACTGGGAAATTAAAAGAGATAAAACTGATTTAGAAGGAGATTCATTTATTGAGATTCCTGATAAATTTCTCTTTAAATTAAAACAAAGATTCAATTTTGAAAATGTTTGTTCTGTATATGAGAATAAAGATGTTTTTGTATTTTTAAATGCAAGGAATAGGTTAAATTTAGTCTTTAAAAATAAAAACGAATTTACAAAAGAAGATATTGTTAAATACATTATTCCAACACTTAGGAAAATCTTTAAAATAAAGACAATTGATTTTAATTAAGTATGTTTTTCAAAAAAAAAGAAGAGATTGAATTTCCCAAAACAGTAGAAATAAATTCTACTTCTTATACTGTTGTAGTTTCATTTTATAAAAAAAAATCTTCTTCTGTCTCATTTAAAGAAAATACTCTCCACTTCAGACTTTCTTCTTATTTATCTTATAATGAAACAAGATCTCATTTCAAATCTCTTCTAGATTCCATTTCGAAAAAACTCTCTACTCTAAATATCTCTTCTACTTCATTTAAGGACATCATTGAAAAAAAAATGTTTTATTTTGCAGGCAAACAATTCACAATAATACTTCATAACAAGAGAATAACTAAAATTAGCGATTCTGTAGTCTATGTGGATGAAAATCTCTCTTTGGAGATAATGGAAAAAAAAATAAAAAAACTCTTACTCAAACACTTTTCTCAAAACCTCATTGATTATGTACATTATATTAACTCAATATCTTATAGGGCACCAATTACAGGAGTTGTAGTAAAAGATGTTTCTTCAAAATGGGGGCATTGTACACATACTAATGAAATTTTGATGAATATCAAACTTCTCAATGCTCCAAAAGAAGTATTGGATTATGTTATCTATCACGAACTCTCTCATGTTAAACACAAAAATCACTCTTCTGCTTTTTGGAATGAGGTAGCTAGATTTTGTCCAAATTACAAGTATCTTAGATCAGAACTTAAGAAAAATCCTCCTTCTTTTTTATGTTTGGATAACAATTACTAAATTATTTTAGTTTAACAGTTATAAACAACTTTTATAATGTATTTTTAATTGATACTAATTATGATTAATTTTTATCAGAAGATTTCTATATTTTTTTTAATATTTTCATATTTATTTATAGTTACATCTTTTTCGATATTTGGTACAACAATTGAAATAAATCAATCATTTTGTGGATCTTATTTAGTTTCAAACAATGAATACTATTTTTCAGAAAATATTACTTGTTTAGGTAATGATGGATTCCTCGTTTCGGGAAATCAGCAAAATGTTACTGTGAATTGTAATGGATATTCTTATTTCGGAAATTCTTCAAGAGATGTAATGAATCTTTTCAATGAGGTAGATTTTAGATTTTATAATTGTAATTTTGTAAATTTTTCAAGAGCATATCTTGCAGGCCCAGATGGATTTGAATTTATTAATGTCTCGTTTGTAAATTTTTCAGATAATAATGCGATTTATACTTCTGGGCTAAGTAATTCTTTATTTAAAAATATTGTTGTCGAGAATCCACAACTAAATGCTTTTTACATGCATTTTGGTGTTGAAAATGTGACTTTCAGAAATATTTCTATATCAGATGCAAATGTTGGGCTTGCATTTGTGGCTACAGAATCAAATAATTTAGTTGATGGCCTTTATCTTAATAATGTTTATTTGGGAATTAAAAATCCAATTAATAATTCAGTTTTTAGAAATCTCGATTTAAGAAATACTACAACTCCAATTGATTTTGATAATACTGTATTTAATTTAACCTTTGAAAATTCTTATATGGGTAATACTTCAAATATTTTGGGTTTTAGTAGTGGGGGTACTGATATGGTTTTCTCTAATAATTACTATGAAAACTTTAATGGTTCATCTCCTTTTTGTGTATACTCTACAGTATGTGATACAAATCCGAATTTTGCTTTTGTTTCTTCGCTAGATTCTGCATCATCGTCATCTTTTCCATCCTTAAATTTGATTCCAATTTTACTTATCTTGTTTATATTTTTTTTAACATTGTAATTTATTTTAAATAATACTAAAATTATTAAAGTCTTTATCTTTTAATTAGATATGTCTGAAGAAAAAAAAGATAAATCAACAAATTACACAGAAGTAATTATTGCTCTATTATGGGTTATTTATGTATTACAATTTATTTTTTTTGAACAATTTGGAACAATGTTTGCAACATCTCCTAATCATCTTTTTACTTCTGATTTTTATACTATTATAACTGCAATTTTCTTTCATGGTTCTTTACTTCATCTTCTTAGTAATTCTATAGCATTATTTATCTTTGGAAAAATTTTAGAGAAGCATATTGGATCTCAAATAGTATTGGTTTTTTTATTAGGGGGTATTTTTGCAAATATTATCTCTCATTTGTTCTCTTTTTATTTGGGAGATATATTTTCTTCATGGGGTGCTAGTGGTGCAATTGCTACAATTATTTTGCTATCAATTTTGTCTGAGCCTTTTCATAGGGTATTTTATGTAATTCCAATTTTTGTGTTGGGATGGTTATCTATTTATGGAGATATTTCTGGTTTAGTAAGAGATGATACTATAAATCAATTTGCACATCTTGGGGGTTATTTGGGAAGTTTTTTATTGTTATTTTTAATTGAGAAATCAAAATTAGATAAAATTAAAAAGGGATTTTTAATCAATATATTCTTATTGATGAGTCTTGCTTTTGTGTTATATTTGGTTTAGAAAAAATATTTGTTTATGAACTAAACAAATTATTGTGGTTATTAGTTTTGACTAAGAAGAGTCTCATGCTCTGCGATATTTCTTTTAAGCATTTCAATTTTTCTTGATTTGTTCTCTTCATTCATAAGTGTTCCACAAACAGGACATGTGAAGTTATTGTCTAATGAGTCTTCAAAAGACAGTCTTTTACAAAAGTTTGGACAAATATAAAATGTTGATGTCTCCTCATTTTCAAGTCTCTCTTTGAACTGATCTAATTTTTTCTTCTTCTCATTCATATATACGGTATCGAAGTTTTGGGGTAATACTCTCCAGTAATATAGGTACCAACCTTTTTCTTTATCTTTTCTTCTATCATAATCAATTAAATTCTTAGCTTTCAAATCATATAAAATTGATCTTATTTGTGACACTGCAAATCCAATATTTTCTGAAATATCAAATTCGGATGCACCTGCATTTTCATATAGGAATTCTACCACTTGTGCTGCTTCGTCTCCAACTAATTCGTGGATAATGTCTAATAATTTGTTAAGTTCGCTCATAGTAGATTTGCATTTTCTAGATTTATAAAAAGCTCGATAATATTAGTATATATTATATTTATTAGTATTTGTTTTAGATAAATTTATCTAATTCTTATGTGTTTTTTCATTACTTCTAAAACAAAACAAATAACAACTTTTGTTTAGAAGTTACAAATAAATAAAAGCATTTTTTATTGAATCTTGATTACAAACGTATTTTATAGTTTGAATGCAACTGAGATATTATTTAATTTCAGCTTCAAACGATAAATGAAATTCGTTTATAATATGCTTTTAATGCTCTACATTCATTTTAAGCATTCCATAAATATATTTATGTAGAAATATTATAAAATGGTTTTCAATAAAAACTCAAACACAAAAGGAGCTCAAGGAATTGGAACACTAATTATTTTCATTGCTTTAATTTTAGTTGCAGCAGTGGCAGCAGGTGTTTTAATCCAAACAGCTTCATCACTACAATCAAAATCACTTGATGTAGGAAGACAATCACAAGAAAAAATTACTACTGATATTGAAGTAGTTCAAGTTTAC
>JAYYJK010000039.1:0-3181 GCA_036146255.1 Nanobdellota archaeon | reverse complement strand
ACCATTACATTTTTTGTAAGGTATTTATCCTTAAATTCTTTAAGTATCATACATTTTTTGAGTGAAAAATGTTTATAAATTTTCTTAACTCTCAACTCTTAGATACTATGGATTTAAAATCAATTTTTGAGTTAGAAAAGAAATTAGTGTTTCTTATTAATTTTGGTTTAGTTCTTCTTGTAATTATTACATTTCTCTTTGATTTTAAGTTATCTTATTTTTTTTATTTTACTATTATTTTGACAATGATATTGGGTTATTTTTATTTTAAGCGTTCAAGAAAACTTTCTAAAACATTGATTTTGACAAATATGTTTATTTTTTTTTATTTTCTTTATCCATATGTTGCCCAATTTTTAACCGATTTATTGGGCTCTCAGAGTTATATTTATATTTTGTTTTATTCAGTTTTGATTTCTTATATTTTTTTAGTTTTTTCAGGTCAGCATCAAACATTTTTGGGAAATCTAAAAAAATTTTCATATAAAATTGCAGGAGGAGTTTTTTTAATAGGATTTTCACTTGGTTTTTTATTTTATTTAATTCATGAGCCAGTCCCTCAACTATTTATTGATATTGCGGCTTCAGGATCATTTCTTGATTTTATGAAATTTATTGTTTTTTCTTCTTTAATTATTGGGCTCTCTGAGCAGATGATTTTTTCAGGTTTTTTACATAATTCTTACAGGACAATTACTACAAGGTGGGATGCAATGTTTCAGGTATCAATTCTTTTTGTTTGTTTTCATCTTTTAAGATTTGAAGTACTTGTTAAACATTATTTTGAAAATTTTGCAACTTCTTATTTATTTTTTATTACAAGCTATTATGTTCTTCTTTTCATTTTCATGGTTATGGCACAATATTTCTATATTTTCAAATCTAAGAAGTATGAAGGGAACTTTTTTTATCCTGTGTTACTTCACTTTGGTGCAGACCTAGCTCTTTTTTTTTTCTATATTGTAACAATTTTGTTTTTATAGTTAGGAGATATTTTTAAATTAAAGGAGATTTATTTTGTTATGGATATTTCTTATCAAGAACGTTTAGCTGATTTTTCTTCAGCACTTAAAGATGCAAAAAAACCTTTTTTATTTCATGATTCTGATGCAGATGGTACTTTTTCATATTTTCAATTAAAAAACTTAAATTCAAAACTTCAAGCTACTTCAATTTCTAAAACTAAAGATGTTCAATTAAAAGCTTTTGAGGAATGTGTTAGCTCAGATCATGATGTGATTTTTTTTTTTGATACGCCTCATATCGAGGAAGAACTTTTGGAGCACTTACTAGGACAAAATTCACTGAGAAAAATTTATTATGTTGACCATCATACTAATGCAATGTTGCCTTTAGTTGAAAAGTATTCAATTACTTATTTTAATCCACTTCTTCATATTGATTCAAAAGATTCTAGGCCCTCATGTTATTGGGCATATTTAATTTCTCAAAATAGTAAGAAGAACTTACCTTTAGTATGTATTGGCTCAGTATCAGATTTCTTTTTACTTGATTGTTTATTGGACTTGTATACTTTAAAGAGAGGTTTATTTGATTTTCTAATTAATATTGATGATAAAAGAAAAACAGAATTAGTTGATTTTATCAAAACATATGATTTTAATGATATTTCTGTTCAAAAGAAGAGAACTCAACTTATTCAGATGATTTGGTATGAGACTAATTTAGG
Source organism: Nanobdellota archaeon (assembly GCA_036146255.1). Classification (GTDB taxonomy): domain Archaea; phylum Nanobdellota; class Nanobdellia; order Woesearchaeales; family UBA583; genus UBA583. Next base: position 1,491 of record JAYYJK010000039.1, on the reverse strand, counting down.
GAAAATTAGAGGTTTAGTTGATTTCATCTATAAACTTGAATCAGAAAATATCTCCAGGGCTGTAGATATTATTAGGAAAATAGATTTTAATGATTTGATTATCTCAATTGATGCGGGTCAGGGTTTTTTGTTTGAAGATTATGCGGCTTTTATGAAGAAGCATAAGGAACTTATGAAAAAAGCAGTTGATAAGAATAAGACCCGTGAATTTGTAATATTTGAACATAAAGGAAAAACATCTTATAATAGACAACTCTCTGAAGAGTTACTCTACAGGATACCTGAAGCAAAAGTATTGTGGCTTATTTTCACAAAAATGGATTCAGAGTGGTATTCTTGCTCATTTAGATCAAGATATCCTTACATTGTCAATAAACCAATTTCAGATTCACTTATTGGACTTAATGGACAAGGTGGAGGTCATGATCAGGCAGGTGGTTGTTCTGTTAATAAACAAGACTTTGATGAGTTTAAAAAAAGATTTGTGGCTAATATTGAAGAGCAATTACAACACTAGGAATTTTTATTAATAACAAATTCGATATAATTTTTACTTAATTTCATTTGGGTTTCAATTGAAAATTTAATATTTTCTCTGATAACTTCTGAACCTTCTAGCGTTGACTCACTATTAATTCCAAACTCTATAATGTCTGAGCTTTCACCATTTCTAGAATTAGTTACTACAGGATATTGTCTTTCATTGATTAAATTTAGATAAGTACTTGGATATGTCATATTTAATATTGTTGTTTTCTCAATACTTCCAAGTGATGTGGTATATGATCTAAATTTAATTTGAAGTAGAAGTTGATTGCTTGAAAATTCGTTTGGATTTTGTAAAATAACAGGTGGTTCGGGTGAGAGTATTGGTTCAATTTCAATGATGTCTGTTGTTTTTACTCCTTTTGGAATTGAATATTCTTCTTGGATGAGGGATTCTATTTCAAACTCTTCTTTTCCAGGATGTTTTAGTTTATATTCATTATAATCAACAAAAGGTATTTCTTGAGCAAAATCTGTAATTATTGTATAATATAGCACAGGATATATTTTTACTTCTTTATCATAATATTTTTCTGCAGCAAGTGATGAGAGGTCACAGTAGAGACCATCTACAATTCTTTCATTATTGTGTTTTATAATTCTTCCATTAAGATTTGTAGTATTTATTAAATTATTCTTATCTACACTCTCAATATAGCATTCTAATTTGTCTAGGATGATTTCATTTCCTTTAGCTTCAACACTGTAGGGAATAGGAATTTTGTTTAAGTATTGTTCTTGATAATTATTGAGTATTTTATCTTTTTCTAAGGTGAATCTATATGAGGTACTATCCACTACTTCGACATCATTGATATTTTTTTGTTCAAGAAGACAAGCGGGTGAAAATTGGCATGATGTCTGTTCTATCCATCTCTCAAATTTTGACTTAGTTTCTCCTTCTTCTTCATCCCATGATGCTCTAAATTCTACTTCTCCTGCAGA
>JAYYJK010000038.1:0-5085 GCA_036146255.1 Nanobdellota archaeon | reverse complement strand
TTTAATCAAGTATATCAATCATTTAATTCCGAAAAAGTACAAGAGTTTTATTTTCCTAACTCAATTACTTTTGTATGTATTTTAGATGAAAATCCAAATACAAATACTTCATCAATAATATTCCCCGAGACTATGATAAATGATAATGAAGGATTAGAGTTTGTGTTTGAAAGTAGTGAGAATCTAGCTATTTTCTCAGAAAATGGATTAATTAGTTCTGAGAATATTGAAGAAGAGTTTACAATAGTATCAGAAAATGAAGGAATATTATGTTTTACACCAGTTAACAATATTTATTCATTATATTTTGAAAATAAAAGAAATGATATCTTCATTTCAAGTTATTAAATAGTAACATTTATTAACAAAAAGCAATAAATTAAGTATTGTGAATTCAAGATTAGAAGAAAAACTCATGGAAGTAAATGGTGGATATCACCCAGATAATTATTCAGTAGGGAGATTATTATTGACAGTATCACTATTTTCTGAAGATTTTTCTAATCTTAGGCAGGAAGTATTTTCTATGATTAAAGAAAAACAACGTGAAGATTTTATGACCTGTGTAGATAATATTGTTGTACAATCATATGAGCTTTTTGGATATGTACTACCAAAACTTAGGGACGGAAACTCAATTTCCAAAAGTTTTAAAATAATTACTAGTGAGAATGAAAACTTAAAAGTACTATCTGAAGAGTTTATGAAAAGAATTAATTTTGATTCAATGAGTGATGAATTAAAAGAAGCTATAAGAAAAACAAGAAATACAAGTCTTCGAAGATTAAAACATAAAAATAATCAGATTCTATCTTTGAGCCATAGTATTGATGATACTAGTTCAGATCTATCATATATTAAAATTGGATATAAAATAAAACCTGTTAGAAAATTTGCACAAAGATCAATTCCTCTGATATCACCAAATGAAAAAGATTTAATCTCAGTATACACACACTCAGGTGATATAAATAAAGATAATCTCAGAGATTATCGTGAAAATTTTAAAGAAGAGATGAGAAAACTATTACTTTATGCTCTTAGTTTTCCAAATCAAGATATATTAACTACAATACAAACCAGTCAATTTCAAGAAAGTATTCCTAGTGAATTCAATAAAAGCAAAATAGTGGATTTAATTGACAGAACAATTATGAACGATAATGGAAGAGCAACATTGATTGTAAGTGATAATAGGTTCTCTACAATTATAGAAGATATAACTAATTTACACAATCAAGGTAAAGTATCAATGATCTCTCAAGAAGATTATAGAAAACCACTCAACAAAGATGACCCGTTTAGTTATCAAAAAGATGGATCTTATGTAGCCACTTTTACAGAAATACCAAGATTTCCTGCAAGACCTGGTTCTTCTTGTGAGATTAGATATATTCCTTGGGGAAGATACGGCGAAGCAACATTAGGTCTAAAAGCTCATTCAAAAATGAAAAAAGCCCATAATGAGGATTTTAGAAGAAGATTACAACAAGATAGTGATTTTGAATTATTTTGTAATAATCTTCACAAAACTACAAATTATTCACTTGATGAAATTATTAAACCCTAAACTTTATTAAGGTTAATTTTTCAATATTATTATGATTATATCTAAACTTAAATTACATAATATTAGATCATATAAAGAAGAACATATTACTTTTTTAGATAATATTACATTTTTAAGTGGAGATATTGGTTCAGGAAAGTCTTCCATTTTACAAGCAATAGAATTTGCATTATTTGGATTTAAAAGAGGAGACTTAGAAGGTTTTCATATTCTAAGAAAAGGAGAAAGTAAGGGAGAAGTTACTTTAACATTATTGAAAAATTCTAATGAGATATCTATTACAAGGAAAATTAAAAAAACTAAACAAGGAATTGTCCAAGAAAATGGTTTTTTTAACCAAGAAGAACTCTCACCAACAGAACTTACTGCAAAAATATTTGAGACACTTAATTTTCCAAAAGAATTCTTAACAAAAGATAGAAATTTACTCTATAGATTTTCAACATATACTCCTCAAGAACAACTCAAGGAAATACTTTATGCTGAGCATGAGAAACGATTAGAAATAATAAGGAAATTATTTCAAGTTGATAAATATAAACAACTACAAACAACATCAGATCTATATTTAAAAGATTTAAGGGATAGAAAAATATTTCTTCAAGGCTCAATAGGTACAAATCAAGATTTAGAAGAAGAGTATAATACATTAACAGAAGAGATAAAACAATTAGAAAAAAAACAAGATGAAGAACTAAAATTAATAACTCCTTACCAAGACAAAATTACACTTCATAAAGAAAAACAACAAAGTGTAAAAAATAAATTAGAGCTATATACTGATAAACAATTAGAGTATGAAAAAAAACTCACAATACTTCAAAATTACAAAGAACAAAAAAAGAGCTTACTTGAAGAAATTAAAACATATAATCAAAAAGAACATAAAAAACTTCAAGAAGATAAAAAAGAAGAACTAACTAAAAATAACTTAACTCTAAAAGAATTAGAAAAACAATTATTTGAAAAAACAAAACAATTAAACGAACATGAAACGAGGATTAAAGAATTTAATATAATAAAAGAAAAAAGAGAGAAAAAAGAAGTAGAATGTAAAATTAAAGAAAATCAATTAGATGAATTAAAAAAACTCCTAAGGGAAAACCAATCAATTATAATTAAATCAAGAATTAAAGATATTGATGTTTTATCTGTTAGAATAAAACAAAAAATTAACAAATTAGAAAAAAAAGAGCTTAGCCTCAATAAACAAAAAGATGAAATAAAAGAATTAGAAATCTTACTAGGTACTCAAAAAGCTTCTTTAACTCATAAAAATGAACATCTACAAAATACTTATTCATTGAGTTCATGTGATGTTTGTCTACAAGATGTAAGTATTGCTCAAAAACAACATATTAAAGAATCTCTTCAAACTCAAATTAAATCATTAGAAAAAGAGATAGAAATAAATGATAAAAAAGTAACTGAATTAAAATCAACACTTGATTTACATGAACTCGAACTCAAAGAAAAAAATGAACTAGAAATTCAACTCATCTCACTTCAAGATAAAAAGAAACATCAAGAAGAAGAATTAGAAAAAGAAAAACAAAAGCACTTAGAATATGAAGGAACATATAAAAATATTGAAAAAGAAATCACACTTTTAAAACAACAACAAAAAGAAAAAGAAAAACATTCATTTGAAGATTTAGAAACTATGAGAAAAGAATTACAAGAAGAAATAAACTCAATTACTAAAAAACATCAAGAAAAGGAATTATTAGCTAAGGAATTAACACATATATTAGAAAAAGAGAAAAAAAAAGAACAAGAAGTAATAAAATACCAAGAAAAGATAGAAAAAATAAATAATGCTCTTCAAAAAGAAGAAAAAATTAAAGAATCTTTAAAAAAAGTTAAAGATGCAATTACTCTATGTAAAAACAATAGTGAAAAACTACAAAACTTACTTGACAAATTAACATTAAAAAAACAAGAATTAGATTTGATAGCAAAAGAAACATCAACAACACTTAATTCAAAAAAACAAGAATATAAAAAAATTCAAGTAAAATTAGAACATTATAAAAAACAAAAACAAGAATTAGAAGTAATTGAAAAAGAATATTCATTTATTGAAAAACAAGTAATTCCAGGTTCAAGTACTATTGAAAAAACACTATTTACTAAATTTTGGGTTGAATTTAATGAACATTTTATTCATATATTCAAAGAACTCATTGAGGATCAAGAATTCGATGTGTATCTACGAGAAGATTTCTCAATAGTGGTAGAACAAAACGGATATGAAATTGATATTTCAAATCTCTCAGGAGGTGAAAAATCATCACTTGCAGTATCTTATAGACTAGCACTTAAAAAAATAATTGAGTCCAACCTGGGAAAAGAAACAATGCTTGATGTATTAATTTTAGATGAACCAACAGATGGGTTCTCTGAACAACAAGTATCAAGACTTGGATATTTATTAAAAGAGAGTGGTGTAAGCCAAATACTCTTAGTATCGCACGATGAAAAAATAGAATCAATTGCAACTAATCATTTGCATGTTGAAAAAAGACACCATGAAAGTAAAATTACTAGCTAACTGTTGTTACTTGTTAAAACAATAAAAGTATTTAAATAGAGTCCTAAGACAAAATTCAATGTCTGAGTTAATCCAAATTATTAGAAAAGAATCAGAAAGTTCTTTTCAAAATGGTTTTAGTAAAAGAAATATAACATATCATGATAAAGAATTAGAGTTATTAGGATTTAGAGGAGAACATGATTTATTAATAACTTTTGATAGAAATCCTCTCACAGATAATAATCTCTCAATACCTCTATTTTATCTTAAAAGAAATGAAATGGGAATTTCTGTTGTTTCTGAGGGAAAATTATCTTTTACTTGCGATTTTCTTCATTACTCAATTAGGCAAATTCAAGAAATGGTTTCAACATTAGGTAATAGGCCTATTGAAAAAAAACTCAAGTTAATCATTGGCGCCTATAATCAAGAAAAGTATGTAGAGAGACTCTATCATCATATTAGTTGTCAGGGTACTTCTTTTGTAAAGAAATCTTCAGTTCAGTTTGTATCTGGTAATTTATAGGAATCACTTACAAATAAAAATAACTCTTATAAATAATATATTACTAAATTAGTTATGGTATATTTAGTTAGTTGGAATGTTAATGGAATTAGAGCTGTTATGAATAAAGGGTTTATTGATTCAGTTAAAGAAATGAATCCCGATATTTTATGTCTACAAGAAACAAAAGCTCACCAAAATCAAGTTGAACATGAACTTGAAAAATTAGGGTATATCTATGAATATTGGTATTCTGCAGAAAAAAAAGGTTATTCTGGCACTGCAATTTTCTCAAAAATTAAGCCACTTAATGTTGAATATGGTTTAGGATTTGAAAAACATGATAATGAGGGAAGAGTAATTACTGCAGAATTTGATGATTATTATTTAGTTACTGTATATACTCCAAATTCTAAAAGAGGTCTTGAGAGACTCGAAGAGAGAACAAAAGAGTGGGATGTCTTATTTTTAGCT
>JAYYJK010000037.1:0-5710 GCA_036146255.1 Nanobdellota archaeon | reverse complement strand
ATTACATTAACTGATGTTGAAATACTAAGAGTCTTAGATTCCTCAAATCCAGATGATGAATTAATTGAATTAATTTTTGAGAAAGCAAATATTCCTACATTTATGTTAGAATCATTTAAACCAACTGCAAAATCAATGTTAAATTCAGCTCTTGAAGATATGGATATGACAGTAAAAGAAGCTCTTTTCTCGTTAGTTTTAAGTGAATTAGCTCAAGATCAAGAGGCAATTATTCCTCTCTTAGAAGGATTTAAAGGAGATGGTTTAGAAGTATACCCACAAAGAATCACTTTTGATTTGTTAAAATACATTCCAACTTCAGTAATTGAAGAACAAATTCCAACAGTTGAATAATCAATTATTTTTCTTTTTTTTATTCTTTATCCAATAAGTACAGCATTTATTTTTAAACTTCATAAGTAAAAGTCTATTATGAATATAGTTGAATTACAAATTCAAGCTAATGAAATTAGGCAATCAATAATTGATATGCTCTACCATGCAAAATCAGGACATACTGCAGGGGCTTTAGGTATGGCTGATATTATGACATATCTTTATTTCAAAGGGATGAAAATTAACCCAAAAAAACCAAAAATCTCAACAAGAGATTTATTTTTTCTTTCAAATGGACACACTGCTCCAATTCTTTACGCCACTCTAGCACATAGAGGATTTTTCCCAATAGATGAGCTCAAAACACTTAGAAAATTGCACTCAAGACTCCAAGGACATCCAAGCGTCGCAAGCCATAATTCACATGACTCGCTTCCGGGTGTTGAGAACTCTGGTGGTCCTTTAGGTCAAGGTGTCTCACAAGCAGTTGGCTGCGCCGCTGAATTGAAAAGATCTAACTCAAAGAGAAAAGTTTTTTGTTTTGTAGGTGATGGTGAACTACAAGAAGGAGTGTGTTGGGAGAGTTTCATGTTCGCACATAAAGAACAAACAGATAATTTTGTAGTCATTGTAGATAAAAATGATATTCAAATTGATGGAAATCCAAAAGATGTTTTAGCATTTGATAATTTACACAATAAATTTACAAGTTTTGGATTTAAGGTTGTAGATTTTGATGGAAATAATATGAATCAAATTCACCATGTCTTTGAAGAAATAAAAAAATTATCAGGAAAACCTATTTGTCTTCTAGCAAAAACAACTCCTGGAAAAGGAGTAAGTTTTATTGAAGGTGATTATCATTGGCATGGTAAAGCTCCAAATGAACAAGAAAGAAAATTAGCCTTAGATGAATTAGAATCTCAAAGAATTTTACTTGAAGGAAAAAGTGAGGTAAAGGAAAAATGATGAAAAAAGTCTCAGCAGTAACAAAAGAAAAAAACGATACAAAATCTAAATCAAAGAGAGTTATTAGGAGAATTTCAACATCTTATATCACAACATTAGATCAAAAAAAACAAGGAGCAATTAGGGCAGGATTTGGAAAAGCACTTGTAGAAGCTACAAAAAAAGATAACAACATCAGAGTATTAAGTGCAGATTTAACAGATTCACTAAAACTCACCGAATTCAAAAATACTTATCCAAAAAAATTTTATCAAATGGGTATCTGCGAACAACATATGATGAGTGCTGCAGCAGGAATGGCACATATTGGAAAAATACCTTTTGTTTGTTCATATGCAGTATTTTCTCCGGGAAGAAACTGGGACCAATTAAGAGTAAGTGTATGTTATTCAAATCATAATGTAAAAATAATTGGAGGACATGCAGGACTCACAACAGGACCTGATGGTGCAACACATCAGGCTCTTGAAGATATTGCAATTACAAGAGTACTTCCAAATTTAACAGTTGTTGTACCATGTGATGAAGAAGAATCTAGAAAAGCAACTATGGCTATTGCACAAAAAGAAGGTCCTTGTTATCTAAGACTCTCAAGAGAGAAATCATTAAATATCACCAATAAAAAATCAAGCTTTAAGTTAGGTGAAGCAAATGTATTAGATGAAGGACTTGATGTGACAATAATTTCATGTGGAATTATGCTTCAATTTGCACTAAAGGCTAGAGAACAGCTCAAAAAAGAAGGAATATCTGCAGCAGTAATTAATATGCATACAATAAAACCTCTTGATGTAAAAACTCTTTTAAAATATGCAAAAAAAACAAATGCTATTGTAAGTTGTGAAGAACATCAAAAGATAGGTGGCTTAGGTTCAGCAATATCAGAAGTATTATCCCAACAATATCCAACTCCACTTGAAATAATTGGAGTGGAAAATTCTTTTGGAGAAAGTGGGTTAGGATACGAACTCTTAGAAGCATACAAACTAGGAGAAAAAGATATTATTAATGCTGTAAAAAAAGTACTTAAAAGAAAAAATAAGTAGGTTTAAAACAAATATATTTAAAGCAAAAAAACCAACCATAATAAGATGAAATTTAAACAAATATTTTTTTTACTCATATCTGTTCTAATACTTGTAGGATGTAGTTCTAAACAAGAAATAATAATTGACCCTCTATGCGAGCAAAGAGCTTTAGAAAAAGTACCTGCACAAGTTACACTCTCTTTTGAAAAAGCATTTAATGGATATGATAATAATGAACTCTATTATGTTTTAGATTCAATTGTTTGGTCAAATGGACATTCAAATGTTATTGACAGAGCATTTAGAAAACCAACGATTGTAGGTTTAGATCCAAGATATTATTATCCAATTGACAAAGAAACAAAACTCGATGATTCATGGCAACACAGTGAAGATATTGAGTATTTTTATGATAAAGAAACATATGCTCAATATAGATATCATTTCACACTTGAAGCAACTGAAGAAATAGTTTTTCAAAAAAAAAATAACCAAATTTCAGGACTTCCAGAAGATGATTTAACTAGGGGAAAAAGAGTATTTACTATTGTTGAATCTAAAGTTGTTTTTTGTGGAGATGATGGTCAATGAAAAAAATAGATTCAATTATTTGCGATGTATCAGGAACTCATACTCGTGTTGCTTATGTAGACAATAAAGAAATATTTAGTATTAGGGATTATGATACAAAAGATATCAAATCTACAAAAGATCTAATTTCTATGTATATGTATCTAGAGAAAATTGAAACAAAAAAAATAGTATGTTCAGCTGCAGGTAGAGTAAATGACACAAAAAGTAGCATACAACTTCAGAATTCAACTCTTTTAATAAATGAATACGAATTTAAAGAAATAGGTTTTGAAAATATAACTTTACTCAACGATTTTGAAGCTATTGCAAATGGAGTTAAAGATGTATCTAAGGTCCAAGTTTTTGGAAACTTTCAAAATGAAAATAATTATTTAGTAATTGGTGCAGGTACTGGACTAGGAGTTTGTGAATATAAAGAAAATATAACATTAAATAAAGAAGAAGGACACATATCAATCAATGAAATTCAGGCTCAATTAACTCCAAGAGAATTTGATTGTATGGTAAAAATTCAAGAAAACTTAGGAAAAGAAAGTTTAGAATTTGAAGAAATACTATCGGGAAGAGGTTTAGAGAGAATTTATCATTATGTAGCAGGATCAAAATTAACCGCACAAGAAATATCTCTATTTGACACAGTGTCTTCTCAAGAAACATTTAATTTATTTTATTCATTTTATCTTAAGTCAATTTTATATTTTTTAGAAAAACACGAGCAAAATCAAGTAGTAATTGCAGGTGGAATTATCATGAAAAATATGCATAAATTTTCAAAAGAAATAAAACAACAATGGATACAAAAACTACAAGAAAACAATAGTTGTGCAAAAATAATTCTAGATTATGATGTTTCATTATATGGACTCAGAAATTTGAGTTTATGAAGTTAATCATACTTTAAATTCATCTGATTTAAAGAGTATTTTTTCAAAATCAACAACTCTCCCCTCTCTAATATCAATCCCCTCGCCTCTGAGCAATTCAATTTTTTTCCAAGTCTCACCTACGTATTGTCCCACTTCAGAATTTGATTTAACAACTCTGTAGCATGGATACTTTTCTAAAAATTGATTTTTAGCCATAGCACTACCAACTGCTCTATAAGCACGTGTTCCCATGGCATGTGCAAGTTCTTGATATGTAGTAACCTTTCCTTTTGGAATTTGTAAAAGTAAATTTAAAGCTCTCATTTGAAAAGAATGTTTATCCATGAATTACTCAAGAAATAAATCTATATAATAATTCCTATTAGTAAATTATATATAGTTTAAATATATACAAGTAGTATGAACGAAAATATCATTGACTTTACTTCTTTTAGGAAAAAGCAACAAGAACAATATTATCCTATTCCCAGATATATTGCAAGAGCTTTTTCTTTCATCAACGTTTATCTTTTAAATCAAGAACAAGAATTAGGAAGTCTCTATCATGACGCATTAGATAGTTTTTACACATACTCACAACAGCCATCTCAAGCAGTTTGCGAGTATATTTTTTCTCCCTCTTCTTTATTTAGTAAACATATTGGAGTTTCATTTCCTATTGATCCAGTACAAATTGAGTTGTCATCACAAACAAAAAAAGTATTAGAAGATATTGTTTCTCTCTATAAATTCTACCATGGACACGGTGAGGAAATTCCAGATTTAAATTCTAAAGAAGTATTTAATTGGAGTATTAATCTTTATGTAGAACAATTTTTACATGCATTATATCATAATACAAAGGATATTCACCCATCTTGGAAATTCCCACAACGCCTAGAAGTTATCAATAACAAGAAAACACCTGTAGAGTTACAAAGACTTTTATCTTCTAAAAATATAGAAACATTGTTAATCACTGATGACGCGGTATTAATTAAAAAAGAAAAATAACTTACTTCACTCTCAAAGTGTTTATAAATTAGAGTTTTTTTAATATTTCTATGATTATTGGAATAATAGGAGCTATGAGAAAAGAAATTGAACCTCTTTTAGAGAAATTTAGTACATATGAAGAAGTATTACTTGCAAACCAAACATACTATAAAATAAAACATAACGACCATGAAATTATTATTGTACAAAGCAATATTGGAAAAGTAGCTGCTGCTATGACATCAACATTACTTATCAATCATTTTAATTGTGAACAAATTTTTTTCACAGGAGTTGCTGGTGGGCTTAGAGATTCATTAGAAATTGGAGATATTATTGTAGCAACATCACTTGTTCATCATGATGTGGACATTACAGCATTTGGTCATCCAAAAGGACATATTCCTGACATTGGAAGAGAGATAAAAACATCAAATTCTCTAAGAGAACATCTAAAAAATATTGCACAACAAAATTCAATTTCTCTACAAGAAGGGATAATTGCAACAGGAGATCAATTTATATCATCTAAGGAAAAAAAAGAAGAAATTATTTCAGAATTTAATGCTTCAGCAATTGAAATGGAAGGAGTAGCAGTAGCACAAGTTTGTCAAGAACTCAACATACCTTGCATCATTATAAGATCAATTTCAGATAAAGCAAATGGAGATGCACCAGAGAACTTTGATGAATTTGTAGAAATTGCAGCAAAAAATTCATCTAAGTTAACATTAGTATATCTTGAATCTATTTTGTCGTAATGAAATAAGCTTAAATACTAAATAATTACATTTTATCTATGTTATTTTATAAAGAGAAATTAGAATCAATTTATTCTTCACTTTCAACATCAAAAAAAGGTCTCTCTCAAAAAGAAGCAGATCAAAAAATAAAGACTCAAGGGCTCAATGAACTTCAAGT
>JAYYJK010000036.1:0-2562 GCA_036146255.1 Nanobdellota archaeon | reverse complement strand
ATCATTAACATCTTATGCAACATGTACATCTTATTCTTTTTTAGAATTAACTCAAGGAGGTTCTTCTACAGTTTATGATTCATTTGAAACAGTTGTCTATGGTTATCCAAATACTATTTCAACACCTACGAGATTTTCTTTTTATTTTCAGCAGGATGAACTTTGTACTTTAAACTATAGTTTACAATTTGGTTTTTCTGAGCCTTTGAGTCCTGTTTCCCAAGAAGTAATTTCTCAGAATAATGTTTCTTTTACTAAAGTTGATTTTGTTTTAAATTCATTAGAAATTGAGGAGTTTGTAACAGGAAGATTATTTCATTCACAAAATAATTTTATTAAAGAACTTCAATTAAGATCTGATGAAACATCTCCAGAAATTAGTGTTAGATTGACAACACCCGAAGGAAGATTAATTTCAGGAGCAGTTCCTCAAAATTCAGAAGTTGTTTTTAATGTTTTTGTAAATGATGTTGTTAATGGATATGGGTCAGATATTGATTCTGTAACAGTAGGTTCAGTTGAATATAGAAATGGTTATGAATTTAATACTACTGTTTCAGGTTCCTCAACTAAACCTTCTTCTTTTATTTTTTCAAGAAATATTTCTACAACTCAAAGTTTGACTTTTGAAGTTAAAGATAAATTAGGAAATTCTTTTCAAGAAAGCGTATTTTTAGAAGTTGATTCATCTAAGCCTACAATTTCTAGTTTTGTAAGTAATGGAGTATTTTATCAAAATATGAGAAATTATTATTCTTTTTATGTTCAAGTAAGAGATCCATCCTTTGATTCTACTTCAGGTCCTGTTGATGTTAGAGCTCAGATTAGTCCTACTTCACTTATGAACCCAAGTGAAATTGAAGCAGATGAATGTATCTATATTCAAAATGGCCAGTATGTATGTCATTTTAGAAATAATTTAGTAACAGCACTTGAGACATCTTATGTAGATATTACTGTCATTGCAAAAGATGTAGTTGGGAATGAGGGTAATACTACTTTTTCTCAAAAAGAGTTATTCATTGACACAGAACCTCCAGTAATTGAAGAGTTTTATTTTGAGAATCATCTAGGAACTAGAGGAATAGTATCTCCTAAAGTTAATGGTTCATTATTACTTTATCTTAAATATTTTGATGATTCAAATTTAGATTCTGGTAGTGGTATTAATGAATATTTTGATGAGATTCAATTACCTAAACCAAAAATGGATTCTTGTGGAGAACAATGTTTATTTTGGAATTTCTCTACGGGAAGTGAAGATGATAATTTTGGACCTTATATTGATTTGGATACGGCAAATGCAGTATTTAGAATTATTTTAAGAGATGAGTATTTACGAGTGAGCGAAGGTAATGCTACTGTGTTATTTGATAGGTTTGTTCCACAAATTATCAACTCATCTGTTATTGAAGGAGATAGTACATGTGTTGGACCTACTATTGTAAGAGATTCTGTTATTCAAACTTGTGAGAAGTTTGATGTGAGAGTATCTATTTTAGAGGAGGAAGTTAGATTTGATGAAAGATTAGATGTATATGGTAATTTCTCATTAGTTTCAACTAGAGATACCTTGATGATTCCTAATTGCTCAATTGATAATAAGGATGGTATTCTTAGTTATGATTGTGTATTTGAGAATTTAGAGGCTACTCAAGGATATGTATTTGAAAATTATAGTATTATTGTCCAAGATAGTGCAGGAAATGTTGAAGAGAAATTTTTTGAAATGGAGATTTTAAATACTAGTTATGATTCTACTGATTCAAGGTATGATGTTGCAGATTTGAAAGTATTAGCTCCACTTAGTAGAGTTCTTTTAGACACGGATGAATCTCAAGGCGAAGTTATAGCCTGGTTTGAAGGAGAGATTAGAGATAAAGTAGGGAAAGATAATTCAAATTATGATATTGTAAATTATCAAATTATTGAATGCAATGATTTTGAAATTGAAATTGGTGGAGATTTAGGTTCAGACTCTCTCATGATTAATGATCCTTCTTTGTATCCTGTGAGAACTGAGACTATTTTCACAGCAGAAAACCCAACTTTAGGGGTTGATAGAGACTTTGTTATGTCATTAATTGTTATGCCTTATGAAAATCCAACTCTTCTAAATGAGCTCACAACGACATGTAGAATGTCTCTTTTGTATAGAGATGCAGAGACATTATATGAGCCACCTCAATTCATTAATTTCTCAGTTACTTTAGAGTTTTATGAATTACCTAGAGGACATCTGCTCAGAGCACATGCTGAGAGTCTTGATAAAGATTTAGAAGATATTGAAAAAATAGAAGACTACTTTGGAGGTATCTATGATACTTATGAAACCTTTGCTGAGATTTGTAATATTTACTCTTCTGTGAGTTCTACTTATAGTCTGGCAATGCAAATAATTGGGCCTATGAGTAATACTTTGAAAACTAACCCTTTAACATATGGTATGGGTAAGGTTGTTGATGAAACATCAAATCCAGTACAAGGTACTTTATCTGACTTGGGATATGGTTTAGGATATATTGAACAAGTTTGTAATTGGGTAACTTGTGAGAATACCTT
>JAYYJK010000035.1:0-7486 GCA_036146255.1 Nanobdellota archaeon | reverse complement strand
TTTGTGAAATTCTCTCAAGAGGTTTTGACAAATTACCTCCTCCTCTTAATCCTTCTTCAATTAAAAAAATTGTACGGCTAAGAATTTCAGAATCATATCTTTCTTTGAATTCTCTGAGAACTTGAAGCGTTGTTTTACCCATCATAATTTTTTCATTCATCAGAGTTACTTCTTTTAGTAAATCTTTTTGTTCAGGTCTTACTGATTTAATCATTCCTCTTTCTAGTGAAATACCTCCTTTTAGATTCGATACTAATGCATCTATGAATTCTGGAAGATCTTTTTCAATATTGTCTTGTGCTTTTTTGTATTTTGAATTTATTTGAAAAAAATATGTAAGTAAAATAAGAATATATGATGTAAATGATATTACTGTGTATGCAAGAAAAATACCAAAAAAATACATTAAACTTCCTTGATTGATGAACCATTTTAAAAAGGTACTTGAGAGGATTGGTTCAGATAGAAGAACAAAAAATAGAAATGCAATTATTTGTGAGAGAATAAAAATATTTGAGATTATCAGATAATTGATATTATCAAAATATACTTTTTCTACAACATGCTCTAGTTCATCTCTAATTTTAAATGAAAAAATTTGATTAGGCATTACAAGTTTTCCAAATTCTTCTTTATCTAATTTATTTAACGGTATCATTTTTTGTATTATAGTGAGTTTTTAGCAAACTTGAAGGAGGAATAAAATATATACTGAAATAAAAACATAAATAGGAATATTCCGATGAGAATATATTTTAAAAGGGCAGGAGTACCTGGGTTTGCAACTGCTAATCCAAGGATTAAGAATGTGATTCCAAGTGAAGGCACAACAATACCTAGTAGTAAGTACATCATAACTTTTGGATTTAATTTTTTAGAGAATGCTTGAATTTCTACTACTTTTTTTTGGGAACTCTCTTCAATAAAATTTGCTAATACTTCTTTTAAATCTACTCCAATTTTCAGAGAATCTGCTAATCTTTTAAGCAATATTTTAATCTGTTCTGCAGGAGCATACGATATTGCATCATTTAATGCTGCTTCAAGATCTTTACCTGTTTTAAAATCAGTATATATTCTTTTGAAGAACCTACCACCAGGTCTATCAATTTCTGCAATTCCTTGAATAACATTTCCTAAAGGCAAACCACTTTCAAGACTCACTAAGAAGTATTCAGATACAAATAATAAATCAGAATCAATTGTTCTTCCATATTTTGTAATTTGAACATCAATTACTCCAACCCAAAATTTGTAAAATAATGGAGTAAAAATAAAAAAAATAATGCATTCTACTACTAGTAGAAGAAGTAAATTGCTTTTAAAAATTGGGAATGCTATAAATCCTATTGCAATAGCACTCATAATACTCATAGCAACAGATTGATTTATATATTGAAATGGTGTTTGTTTGGAACCTGCTTTTTTTAATTTTAATTTAATTTCAGGATTTTTTTTTACAAGTCCTCTAATAAACATTGTCCAGAAACTCATTTTTTAAGTGATACCATATCTTTTTTGATTTGCTTGAAAAGCTCCTCTTTATTTTGTGAATACTTATTTACAATAATTCCAACTTGATCAATTTGATTGATTTTAAATGCTTTGAGATATTCTAAAACCATCATTCTTTCTTTAAGTGATTTAAAGAATTCTTTTTCACTCATACCTTGAAATTCTTCAAGCATTTTAATCATCCTAGTTGGTTTTTTCTTAAATATTTGTTTTTCTTGAGTTGGGGAATATTGAATTACTACAGATTCATTTCCTTCCCTATCCATTTCTGCAACTTGAAGTGTCATACGCTTACCATTTCTTCTATCTCTATGTTGAATTACAATTAAACCTAATGAAGAAAGTGTCATTTTAGGAATTTCAATTGGTGGTGATGAGAGTCTAATTACAGTTTCTTCTGCATTTGTAGCGTGAAATGAACCATATACTGAGTGTCCAGTTCTCATTGCTTCGAAAAGTACTTCAGCTTCTTCTTTTTTCCTAATCTCTCCAATAATAATTCTATCTGGTCTCATCCTTAATGAGTTTACAATTAAATCAAGCATTGAGATCCCACCTTTACCTTCAGGATTTGGTTGACGTGCTTCCATTGGCACCCAATGAGCATATCCTGGTAACCTAATTTCTCTAGTATCTTCTACAGAGATAATACGTTGATTTGCAGGCATAAATGTGGAAATTGAATTTAAATAAGACGTTTTTCCAGAACCTGTTCCTCCTGCAACTATAATTGAGAGTTCATTTTCAATAGCTATCCAAATTAGAGCAAGAGTTGCAGCGTTTGCAGTACCTGACATCATCAAATCAGTAATTGTCCATGGTTTATCTGAGAAACGCCTAATCGTCATTGTAGATCCTCTTGTGGAGATTGGATCCATTGTTGCATTAACTCTGTGGCCTCCACGGAGATGAGCGTCTAGTAGCGGGTTCAAATTGGAGAAGAATTTTTCATTTTCTAGTGCTACACGAGTTGCAATATTTTTAATTTCATCATCATTTAAAAATTTAAGATTTGTTTTAAGCCAACCATGTTTTCTATGATAGATCATAACTTCAAATTGAGAACCATTAATTGTTAGTTCTTCAATTCCAGAGTCTGAAATTAAGATATCTACAAAACCAAGGTCAAGTGATTTTTGAACAATATAAGTAATTAATTTGTCTTTTTCCTCTAACCCTAACATAGGCAAGTAGTATTTAAGTAATTCGTTTACTTTTTTAACATACACTTTTTTTAATTCATCGTAGTCAAAATTAGTATCCTCGCTTTTTTCAAAAATACCTTCTCTTAGGAGGTCTTCTTTGATTTTTTCGATAATATATCCAGTATATTCACTAACATCTAAAATACCCACTTCATATGTTGGAACCATATCTCCTTCTTCTTTGTATATTGAAATAGGGATCTTCGTATTTTCAAAAGTTATTTCATAGGAGTCTACTATTTCCATTTTAGTCCCTCTCATATATTGATTTTACTTTTTGTTTAATTGCCTCTTTTTTATGTGTTGGTAGTGTTACTAAATCAAGATAGAATAATACTTTTTTGTAGAGTATTGATTTTTCTTTTTTAGATGTAGTTTTTTTCATTTCATTATAGAGTTCTTGGATTTCATGAACTACATTTTGATCAACTGAGATTTTTTTTTGTGGAGTTTGTTTTTCTTTTTCATCTATTTTTTTTAAAATTCTGGTATATCTCTCAATTAATTTTTCTGAGACAGAACTTTTTTTAATTTTATTTAATGAATTAAGGTTTTTTTTAACCATCTCTTTTGACATATTATGCGTTTCATTGACAAATTTTAAGTATTGTATTGCTCTATCGATGATTTCTGAATCATTATTGAGTGCTTTTTTTATTGTTTTTGGGAGTTCAATACTATCTTCTACTTCTTTAAATTCTTTTTTGTGTTCTTTCTTATCAGATATTTTTTCTAAAAGTATTTCATATTTTTTAATCATAGAATCTTGTTCAATATGGGATGATTTAGGAAGTTTTTTGAGTTTTTCATAGATGAGAGAAACATTTTCAGGAGATATTCTTTTTGTTAATTCAATGTGGTCAATATAGTTTCTTGCTTCTTCGATAATTTTGGAATTATTATAGCTTCTAAGAAGAAGTTCTACATTACTTTTCACATATAAATTATTGAGTTGTCCGTGTAATTTTGTAAGTGTTGACAAATAAGTATTTTTTTCTTTAAAATTTGTATTTGGAAGATCTTCAAATAATAAAAGTATTTCGTTGTAGAGTAAAAGGGAGGAATTTAAATCTTTTTTAATAATTGAATTTTGAAATTTTTCTTGAACTATTCTAAGTTCCTTTTCTTTTTGAGCAAATTTCTTGTTTTTTAATTCAATTATTTTTTCTTCTGCATTTACAATTGCTTTTTGAACAAGGATGTTTTCATCTACAAAACTAGATCTAAATAGTAGAGGTATCTTATTCATTGTTAATTCAATTTCTGTAATTTTATGTTCAATTTCTTCAGTTGAGTTATGTTCTAAGATATTTTTTAACTCTTTTATTTTAGAGAGCAGTGTTTGTTTAATACTTGATGATTGTGAGAGTTTAAAATTTCTAATTTCTATATTTAATTTCAGTTCATATTTTTTGATTCCTAAAAATAATTGATGCTTTTCATTTGCAAGTTCATTAGGGAATTTTTGTAGATATTCTTTATTTTCTTTTAGTAGTTTTAAACAAACTTTGTATTCTTTTGAAATAAGATCTTCTTCAATGAGTTTGTTGTTTTCTTTGATTTTATTTGCATAAAATGTAGCATTATTTTCAAGTGTTTGGAGTAACTTTGAGGAATATTGATTGTTGAGCGAATCTAATGTTTTTGATCCTACACTTTGTATACTTAGAAATTTGCTAGGCATACTTTCATCAAATTTTTTAAGATCTTCATAAATATCTTTTAGTTGTTGTAAATCTTTATCTTTTATTTCTTCAGAGATGTTTTGAAAATTATCTATGATTGCTTTTTCAAATTCTATGTTATAATTTTTTTTCTCAGAAGTATTAGAATCATCATTACTACTTCTTACTTCTTCTTTTTCATTTTTACTTTCTATTTTATTTAGAAATGAATCTATATCTATTCCCATTGTTAAAACCTCTTTAAATCTTTATCAAATTTATTCCATGCAATTGCTATCTTATTTTTATCAAATCCTTTTTTACTAGCTTTTGTCTCAAATTCTTTTTTAATAGCTTGGTAATGTTCTTCTAGAAAACTAGGCCAAATAGATCTCATCTGATCGAAAGTCATTCCCTTTTCCTTACATTTCTCAATAAATAAAAGTTTAATTTCTTCGATTTCTGGGCCTTTGTTTTTATTTTCTTTTTCAATTATTTCAACAAAACCTTCAAGTCCTTTGTATGATGTTTTTACAATTTTATATTCTTCAAGTATTACTACCCACCTTTGAATAATTGAGAGAGGTAACTTTAATTTAGTCTCTATTTCTTTGAAAGACATGATTTTTTTCTCTCTTAATTCACCAATTAATGTATCAACTGGAGTGGTTAGAACCTTATTTAACATATTTTTTATCTAGTTTGATTTCTTTTATTATTTTATACTAATTAATGAGTGATTATTAAAGAATATTTCAAAATTATTTGTCTTTTATTATGAAATATATTGTGGTTGTAATTAGTAATATTGAACAATGGATAACTAATAGTGTTATAATGATGTTATTTAGTGTTAGAATTATTGGGGAGTTGAAAACAATTTCAGCGATATTAAAACCTACTTCTAGAAATAGTGCATTAACTGATTCTTTTACAAAACTGCTTTTTAATACTAGAACTATGATGGTTAGCAGTATTGTTGGTATGATGAAATATTTACCAAGTTGTTTTGAAATTTTTTTTACTGTTTGTGTATAGGTGTAATGTTCTTTTTCTTTTTTTTTGTAATGTTTTTCTAAGAAGTAGTACCCCAATAATAAAAATAATACTGATGCTAAAAGAAATTCTTTGTATAGAGAAAACTTATCTTCTATATTATTTTCTAATTTTTCAATAGAATTAATTGATTCTATTGTTTTAGCGTCAATTTCTATTGGAAGAGTTTCATTTTCTTGAATATAACTTATTAAATTATTATATTCGCTTAAAGCAAATGCATCACAGACTTGATTTTGCTTAAGTGTTGAACATTGTTCTCTGATATGATTTAAATTAGCAGTTGGTGACTCTAGCTTGTTTTGTGAAGGGATCATCAGTAGTAGGGATGCATTTTCATTTGCATCATAGAGATAACTCATTGTAACTAATGTTAATTCAAGATTCCCTCCACTTTTAAGAAATGTAATTATTTGTGTAATAGGAATTGGAGAATTAATAATTGATGTTTGATTTTGTTGAAGAAGTGATTCATAAATAGTAGAAATTATTTTAGAAGGTAATTCTTCGATTTCTTCTTCACTTAATTCTTCAATAGTATTTATTTCAAAAGAATTGATGATATATTCTTTTTGATCTTGCTTTAATTTAGTTGCACTAAATGTTTGAAAATCTACAGTTTCATTTAATAGGCCTTGTAGTATTTGGAATTCTAATCCATCTTGAGATGAGATATATTCTATGATGAGATGATCTAGGGAAGGTTGAATATCTTCTACTAATTCTTCAGAATAGATATAGAAAGATCCAGTTATTATTGCTGCAGAGAGAAAAAATGCGCAAAGTGTAATCATGCTTTTACCAACGAATTTGTAAAATGAGTCTAATTCTTTGCCTATTGTTAGGAAAATATGTCCTAGAAGTAATAAAACAATTGCAGGAATATATTGAATAAGTATTTCTGGAGAATATTGTCCAGATTGAGTAATTTCTATTGTTTTTACAATTGTTGAGAGGATCGCCAATATAATGCTTACTATACCAATTCCTAAAAAAATATTTTTTAGAGTTTTATTTTTATTCTCTACTTCTTTTTTCCCTTCCATAGTTTATAGTTATTTAAGTTTAAGATCAATAATTGACAAAATCACAGAGTCTAGTTTTCCTAAAATATCTTTAAATAATTGTGATATTACTAAAAATAAGTTTAAGTCATCAAGGAGTTTGCCTCTGAGTTCTTCAATTTCTCTTAATAGTGTTTGTTTTTTATCTAAATAGATTTCTAGGTTTTTATCGAAGTCTTCAATATTTTCAGTTTCTAGGAGTCTTGTTATAAATAGGAAATATTCCTTTAATTTTTCAATAGTCATAGCAATAAAGTGATTGTGTTCATTAGATTCATTTTTAAGATATCTGGCAATACGTTTTAGGATATCTCCTTGCTCTTCTAAATTTGAGGTAATTCTCCAATAATGAATTGCACCTGCAACTTTTTGCGTATCTTCAAGAGATTCTAAATTGTGATTAATTGCTTTGTGTGAGAGAAATGATAATTTATTGATGTTTTTATCTAATTGGATTAGAAATGAATATTGTTCTTTTACATTTTCTTGGCAGAGTTTCTCAAAAAATAGGTTTTGCATGTCGATGATTTCTTTGATGAGTTGATTTAGGTTCAATTCACTAGGGGATGTTAAATCTCTTAGAACAATTTTGTCTTTTGTAATTTCTGTAATTTCAACAGAAGATATTTTTTCCTTGAACCTAGTAATTTCATCTAATCTTTGATGGATGTCGTTACCAACAATTTCAATTACTTTATAATTTTTTAGATAGTATGAGAGGAGTTCTTTATTAAATAATTTTAATGGCTTATTATCAATGCTAATTTGGGCTTTTTTTTCTATTTTTTCATTTTGCATAGTTATTAGCAATGATTTTGGTTTTTCAACAATGTTTAATGAGTCTCCTTTTTGAAGGTTATTTACTTCTAGCCATTCTTGTGGTAGAGTTATTACATGAGAAGAATTACCAAATTTAATGATTTTTCTAGGTTCCATAATAAATATATATAGTATATATTCATTTATAATATTTTTTCTTAGA
>JAYYJK010000034.1:0-2559 GCA_036146255.1 Nanobdellota archaeon | reverse complement strand
GGACCTGCAGTAATGAGTGGAATTCCTAATTCATGTGCTCTATTAAAATATTTTCTTTTAATATCAAGACAAAAAAAATCAATTGAATCAAGAGCAACATCAACATCTTTTAAAAAATAATCTAAATTTTCTTCAGTTACAAATCCATCAATAATATCTATGTTACAATTTGGATTGATTTCTAATGCTTTCTTTTTAATTGCATGAGTTTTTTTTTCTCCTAAAGTACCCATATCAGCTCCTAGTTGTCTATTAAAATTCTTTAATTCATATTCATCATCATCAGCTATAATGAAATTTTGAAATCCTTGTCTTACGAGTGAAAGTAAATGAGATCCTCCAACTCCACCCATACCAGGTATTGCTATTTTTGCTTTTCTTATTTTTTCTTGTTCATTTTTAGTTAAAATACCTAAATTTCTACTAAATGCCTCAAAATAATCAAATTTTACCATAATACTTACTCAAATTATTACTTTTTATATTTAAAGTATATCATGTTATATACCAACATATTTTTATATGATAGGTTGCACTATATAGTTATGAATCAAGAAACACTTGAAGGATATCTTCTAGAACAAAAACCAGATCTACAGGAAGTATTTAGAAAATTCCTCTTGTCTTTTCCCCCAACATTATATTATACCCATACAATTAATCATATTGTTTCTTCAAATGGAAATAGTTTTGCTAAACTTTTGTCAAAAGATAGAAATAAGTTTAAAGAAGTAGATAAAATTAAAGAATTACGAAAAATATCTCAATTCCTTGAAATAATGATCCCAATACCATTAGATGATAAAAAATCAATTAATGGATATAGTATTACAGAAACCCAACATGTAAAACAATCATATTATAAATCTTCTGATTTAAATTATAGTATATTTAGGGACCTTTTTGCTCAAAATCCACATAAAAATTCTTTAACTATTGAAAAAAATAAAAAGTTTTTATTTTCTCTTGCTATGTTTCATATGTTAAGTCAAGATTTTGATTTTGAATGTTCATCTGATATGCCAAATCAATTCTTAGATGTTAATACTCTAAGAAAATTAGGAATTGGAATATTTAATGAATCATTTTATCAAAAATACGAATATCTAAGAGAGAAAAGTGATTCTGATGTTTTGTTGTTTCCTAGTCAAATTATTCATGGGGATTTGAGACCTGAACATAGACTCGAACATAGACTACTATGTCAATTTATTGATTTTGAACTAGCACACAGAGGATCACTATATCATGAGTTTTCTCGATTTGAGTTTCCTTTAGAAGAAATAGAAAATTCTCTTGAATTTTATAGAGATAGCTATAATTATCTTGCAAAAAATTTTCATTTTAATAAAAAACAGATTTCTGAATTTCCTCCTGGCTCAGATATATTAATTGCTGAGGGAAATCTCTTGAATGCAGCTAAACTCTGTGTTTTAAATAAACAAAGAAACTCACCTCAAACTCAATATTATAGAGATTTAACATTATCTTATGCTAATGATCTCTTTTAAGAAGTAAATATTTTGCATAAATTGGACTTGCTGCAAGTTGAATTCTTCTTAAAATAGAGTTCATCAATGAAAGAGATGCTCTATGTTGTGAATCAATTATCTCTAAAGCATCTAAATTTTCTCCAAAGTATATTTTTTTGATATCTAAAAAATAATAATACTTTTCTTCATTTAAGTTAAAGTAAAATTGAGATAATTCTAAGATATAATGTTTAATTGAAAGAGTCGTTGAATAAAGTAGTTGATTTTTCTGAGTAGACATTTTTTCTGCACAATAATATATATAATGCCCTACTTCTAGTAGACCTTTTAAGAGCTCCCAATCAAGAACTCTAATCTCTGGATTTCTTTCATGAATTGAGAGTAACCTTTTTGCAAAAAAAATATTTCTATCATTTTTTCTAAAAAGATTCTGTAATTTTTGGAGTACATCTTCTCGTTTTTCTTCATGAATTGTTTCAAGCAAAGACGCCATTTCTTGAAGAGATAAAAATACTTTTTTCATGATAGTTACATATTTTTGATTATCTGAATCAAACATTGACTCTAGAACTACTTTATTTTTGTTTTTTTTCATAACTTCAAATCCAAAAAGTTCCATGTGAGTAATATTTTCAATTTCTGAGAGAATGCTCTCATCATCAAATGAAATTGAAATTTTTTCAAACCCTAGCCTATAAATATGAGTTAAATAATGTTTTAGGTGGTTTTTGTTTTCTGATGTAATTGGGAGAGAATAAGTATTTTCAATTAGTTTTTTATGAGAGCTTATTTTCAAATCTCCTTTTTCTTCATACATTTCAATTTCATCACCTGCAGAAATATTTTTTGATTGTGTCCACTCTTTTGGAAGCGATACTGTTAAGGCTCCATTTCCCTGTTTGATTAATTTTCTTTTCATAGAAATATAGTGTTATATACTTTTATATTTTTATGGTATATACCCTGTATTGAAAACATTTATTAAGTACATTATTTTAAATATTATTATGACAAAAAATGCAGATGATGTTATGAAAAAATATTTTAAAGATATTGATGATGCATT
>JAYYJK010000033.1:0-15073 GCA_036146255.1 Nanobdellota archaeon | reverse complement strand
TTATGGAAGCTTACTCATATTATGGATATTATGAAGTAAAATCAAAAGAATATTATTCATATTATCAAGAATATGCTAAAATGAAAGGATACTCTGAAGTATCTTATGATCAATATTATTATGCAATTAAAGCATATGATAATTATAAATATGAAATCGCATATCTAAGATACCAAGCCTATGCTTCAAAAGATTCTGCTCATTACCTAGAATATGAAACATACAAAAATGCAGTAAAAAGTATTGGATATTCATATGAATACAGTGGTTACGACTACTATAAAAATTACATCTCAGGATATGAAGGAAATTACTCAACAGCATACAAAGATTATGCATACATGTATTACTCTTACTACAATTACGGAGTAGAAGCAGGATACCAATATTACAAAGAATATAATGAATATTATGGTTATGCATATTTAAGCTATGAACAATATGAAGAATATACTGAGTATTATGCTAGTTTAAGTTACAAAGAACTCTACAACTATTATGCTAGTCACTATCAATATTACAACTACTACGATGTTAGTCAAAAAGCATACTATGAAGCATACTCTTACTATTATCACTACGATGCTAAATATGATTACAGTAACTATTACAAAAATTACTATGAACATCACTACTATTCAAATAATGCTCAATACTATGCATTAAGTGTAGATTATGTATTAAACACATTGTATTATATTTCTGAAGCTCTAAATGCACAATATTCATATTATTCATACTTATACAATATGAAATACGAAGCAGGATCATATTACTATGATGTGGCTTACTCATATTATGCTAAATACGCAGAAGAAAAACAGTATTATGTGATGACTGAAAATGATTATTACAACATGGCATATGCTATGAGATATTACTATAATAAAGGAGGATATGATTATGGATATTATTTATCATACCAAGAATACTATGATTTAATGCAATCTTATGGATATAACACACTTGTTGAAAAAGACTACAACGAATATGTTGAGCTTGCTAAATCATATGATTATGAAGATTATTACCAGTATGTTTCTGCTCATGTATATTATGGATCATATGAAAAACAAAATGAGAGCTATGTTAATTACTTACTAGGTAAATTTTCAAATTTACTTGCTAAATCTAAAGAAAGTGGATCAGAATATAGTGAGTATTATTCAAACCTAGCAAAATCCCTCTACTCTAAAAAACAAGAAGTAGAAGGAGCTCTAAGTGCATATAGAACATATGCAAATTATTATTAGAGAAATCTAATTTTTATTCTTTTTTCTCTATAAGTAATTCATAACATTTATATAATACAATACTCCTTAATTCTTTATGAAAAATATTTCTTCAACTTGGCTTCAATGGTGTCAAGAATATAAAAAAGCACCTTATACACCCAAAGTTGCACTAACCCATAAACTCTTTATAATACACAAATCAATTTCAAAAGTTGCAAAAGAAAGGGAAGTAAACGAAGAAACAATTGAAAGACAAATAGTTCAGCTTATTGTAAAAGGCCTTATCTCAATAGATGAAGTAGTTGAAGAAAAAGTAAAAAAAGAAGTGTTAGACGTATTAGAGAATAAAAAAATAACTAAACTCTCAGAAATAAAAGAAAATATAGATAAAAGTATCTCTTGGTTTGAAATAAAAGCAGTAATAGCTTCAACAGGAATAGAGGCTTAAAAAAATAAAAAATTATTTCACTTCTAGAATAAATGTATCTTGAATAGTTTCTCCATGTAATGCCAAATCTTTATGATCATTTGTATTAAGAGTAACTGTAATTTCATTGTAACCTTCAAGGTCTCCTAAATAATAACTACTTGAGTAAAGCCTAGATATTTTTTCTCCATTAATATAGAGGTGTGCATGCCCTCTAAAAATATCTGATTGAAGATTCTCAAAATTATGTGTTGAGACAAAATCAAACTTAGTTGTTTCAATTTCTAGATTATATCCTGATTTAGAATCTTCATGAACTGAGATCTCAATTGTAGGGACCACATCAGGTGCTACTTCTAATTGCTCATGTGAGTGAACCTCGTGGCTATGAGTTGAGTGATCGTGGATGTCAGCATGACTCTCTCCCTCTGACTCATGACCTCCGCTTGTGAACTCGTTTGTTCCAATACTAAATCCAATAACTAAACCAACCAATAGACTAATAATAATTAATGTCGAAGTTGAAATTATTGGCTCTTTTTTTGAAGAATCTTGATTTTTTGCCATAATAAATTTTGAAAAAAAGAAATTTAAAAATATTTGGTATCACTTACCAGATTGTTGAGACATCTGTTGGAGTTTTTGTTTAAGTGAATTTGCTAATTTTTCTAATTCTGAATCTGAAAGCGAGTCTCCTTGAACATCAAAGTTAAGACCATCTCCTGAATATCTTGGAATAATATGCATCATAAAATGTTGTACTTGCTGGCCCGCAGCACCACCATTTGCCATATACACTGTAACATCTTGAGCAGAGAATGCTTCTTGCAATAAATCACTCAAATACTTAGAAATTACTGAGAGATGACCTAAAACCTCATCTGGGACCATCGGCATCATCATATAATGCTCTTTTGGCATTAAAAGAAGGTGACCATTAGTTGCAGGATTAATATCTAAAATCGCTGTGCATAAATCATCTTCAAAAACAACTTTTCCTGGGATTTCTTCTTTGATAATTTTACAGAAAATGCAATTTTCTTTCATCATCTCAATTCTTTTTTGAATTTCTTCCTGACTTAGTTGTTCTTCTCCTGCCATTATTATATAAAATTAAAAACTCAATATTTAAAAGTTTGTACTACCTTAACAAAGAGTTATGATTTTGATGAAAATCTTCTTGAATAGATTGTGGAAAAACTTCTAAATATTTTAAAATAACTAAATTTCTTAACTCAGATGTTACTTTGAAAGAAAATCTATTTTTCTTTTTAATTTTCTCATCTAACACCTCAATATTTTCAAGTAGTTGATTCAAGATTGGAAGTGATTTTGGAAAAATATTTTTTGATAAAATATTAAAAATTTGAGATTCTTCTAAAGATAAATTATTTTTAAGTTCATTTAATTTTTTTCTATTAAGATAATTTGCCTTTTTACCTTCCATCTTAATTTCCACTTTAAAATTTACCCATACATACTGAACAAATATGGGTTTTTTCTCCTTTATATTTACATTCTAAAATTGGTCTTTTCTCTTCTGTTGCCCCACAATTAAAACAAACAGCTTCTTTTATTGATGAATTCTCATTAAGCACTCCAGTCCTTAGTCCCGAGTCTCCAGCCTCACTTGTTTTCCCAAAACCCGTCTGATCTCCTTGAAATACACTTTGAACTGCAAGATTTTCTGCTTGAGGTGATGATGCTAAACCAAGTTCTTCTTTTGCTTCTTGAGATACTCTATCTGGTGTCCACTTAGGTTCAAATGTAAGAATTAATTCAACCACATTTACTCCAGGTGTTCCTTCAATAGCTTCTCTGATAATCATTTGTAGATAGTCTGCAGTAGGGCATGTAGGAGATGTCAAAGACATTACTGCATAAACATTATTATTTTCTTTAATAGTTATTTCATAAATTAATCCTAAATCATATACATTAATTGGAATCTCTGGATCATATACTTCTCTTAACTTTTCAATAATTGCTTCTTTTAATTCGCTCATCTAAGAATTAACAATTGTTAATAATTTAAATACTTAATCAAAGAATAATAAAAAATAAGAATAAATCACTCCCTATCATAGAATCTCTCGATTCTTTGCTTACCACCAAAACTCTCAAAATAATGAAGAGTACCTGTTGCAGCATATTTTTTCCATTCAACATTATCTTCTATGATCATATTTCTTAACTTTGTTGCACTAATATCAATTAGTGGTTCTTCTATAATTTCTTCTGGTTTTAAAGTTTGATAACCAAATTCTCTAAAAACATCTTGAACCCACTCATTTCCTGAAACTATTTTTGTTCCAGCTCTCAATTGAGCATTATCTAATATATAATGAATCCAATCCCTATCTTCATTAAAATCAGGCATATGAATAAACCTGTAGTTGCTAAGGCCTTTATCATCTAATGATTTTCTAAGCATCATCTCTCTCTCAATAGAATAATAAGGATTTGATTTATTGATGATATTTGCACTACCTATTCCAATAATTACTTCATCTGCCATTGAGCATGCTGCCTCAAGCATTGATATATGTCCTCTATGGGGTGGTTGTGTTCTTTGTGGTATAAATAATGAAGTTACTTCATCTTCATATTTTCTTTTTGTTTTCTCGACTACTTTATTTTGCCAAACCATAATAATATTTTGACTTGTATTTTATTTAGTAATTTCTTACAAAAAAATGTATACGTAGTTGTACTTTTAGAAACATATTTAAGTAAAAGATACAATAATAGACTATGGTATTAGATTTAGCAACAATTGAGAAGATAAAAGGACTAGTATATCAAAAACCACACTCAATTAATAGCATTGCCCTAGCACTTGGAAAAAACTGGAGAACAGCAGATAGATATGTTGAAGAAATAATTAAAAAAACAGGTACAATAAAAACAATGACTTTTAGAGAAGGAACACGAGGTGCTCTAAAAGTTGTTTATTGGAACAATACAGAAAAAATATACTCAACAGATATACAAGAAGAGCTATTTAAAAAAATAGAACTTGGAATAAATAAATCTGATTTTTCTCCATTTGAGATATATCAATATGTAGATCCACAAAAACGAGATGGGTTTTATGAAGAAATAAAAAATGAGAAAAACTACAATTATAGAATAGAACAGCTCATCCCCTACATTGAAACCTCTGAAAAAGAAATTAGTATATTTGCAGGAAATTTAGCATTTCTACATATAATACACAATAATAAAAAAATAATTGACTATTTCAATGATGCAATTGAGCGAGGAGTTATGATTAAAGTTATCTCTTCAATTAATCTAATTGATTTAGAAAATATTCAATTATTGCTCTCCTTAAATCAAGGATTAAGAGAACCTTTAGTTGAAATAAGACACAGTATAATTCCACTAAGAGGATATATATTTGATACAAAAATTCTTCGTTTGGGTGAAATTGTAAATAGTCAAAAAAAAGATGGTCAAATTCAAAACTTAGTTGCAAGTTACTATGAAATTAGAGATGAAATGTGGGTCGAATGGCTTGATAAATTATTTTGGAAAAAATTCCAACAAGCAATCCCTGCTAAAAAAAGAATTGAGCATATTAATTCACTTAAAAAGTTGTAATATTTAATTCAGATTTAATTAAATCCTCAATATCTTTTACAGAATTAATAATATAATATTCTTGTTTTGGTTGTACTAAAATAATTGGACCTCTTGAAGAGCAAATCCCCAAACACTTAGTCTGTGTTAATTTCACATGACATGAAATTTGAGATAGTTTAATTCTAATTTTTAAATTTTTTAATTCTTCTAAATCTATTTTAGGTCCACAATCTGGCTTCTTTGGTTCAGATAAATGAGAACGATCATTAACACATACAAAAATATGAAGAAGTGGTTTTTCAATAGTCAATTTTTCCATTAAGAAATTAAAGATGTTAATCTTTAAAAGTTAATTCATTATCTTAGGATTTTTTTTAATTAGATATTCTAAAATAAAAGGAAATAATAATGTAGGCACTAATGCTGTTAATACTAATGCTGAAAAAATATTTTCACTAATTAAAGATGCATGAAGAGCAACTAATGCTAAAGCTATTTCAATAGCTCCACGAGAATTCATACCCCATCCAATTAAGTATAATTGACTATATGAAAAGGTAGTATGTGATTTTGATAAAAGAGTACCAATTAGTTTTCCAAGAGTTCCAACTACAAACATGATAAAAAATAATTTGGGGTCTAAAAGTAATTCAGAAATATTAAAGTTTAGTCCCATACTAATAAAAAAAAAAGGAATAAAAAAATTATTTAATACTAATTCTGTTTTTTTTGTAAGATGATGTTGTGCAAAAAAGTGTTGTGCTAAAAGTCCTAAAACAAAAGAAATCAAAATACCTATTAAAAGTAAATGTTCTCTAAAATCTACCGAACCTATAAAAAATAAAACTCCTGAAAATAAAGCTAACCCCAAGACATCATCAATAATTCCAGCACCAAGCATTGCTGATGCAACTTTTGTTT
This sequence comes from Nanobdellota archaeon, assembly GCA_036146255.1. Lineage (GTDB taxonomy): Archaea > Nanobdellota > Nanobdellia > Woesearchaeales > UBA583 > UBA583. The sequence continues at coordinate 8,902 of JAYYJK010000033.1, read as the reverse complement.
TAATTTTATTACATTCAAGTAAAACCCTAGCTTTTGTTCCTTCTGCAGTTATAGATAAACATAATCCAATAATAAATGATTCTATAAAAGAAAAGCCTAAAAGCAAAAAAACAATAAAAGAAGAAAATAAAGTAAACAATGAACCAAATAGAGCAATTTCCAACGCATCATGTTCTTCCTTTAAAAGAGTTTTATAAGATGATTCTAAACCGGCTAAAAACATCAATGAAAATATTCCAATATGGCCCAAATATCCAATTATATATTTTGATTCTCCAATAAAAAATATACCAAAATTAGTTGAGCCAAATATAACTCCTAAAATAATTAATGAAACAACTTTTGGAATTTTCAGATACGTTTTTAAAAAATATGTAAATAAATATGAAATAATAATCAAGGAAATTAAAACTAAAAATGTTTGCATAGAAGAGTCGCTAAAAAAATCTATTTAGAATTTAGTTTAAATTAAACAGGAGTTAAAGAAAATCACAATAAAATAAATCCTAAACCTACAAGCATTAACACTACAGCAATTATTTTTCTCATCATATGCTTCTCATGAAATAATAAACCTCCCCCAATTGCTGAAAATAATGTAGATGTTCTTCTTATAGGAATTAAAAGAGAAAGTAAAACTCCTGGAATTGCTAAAGCACTTAAAATAATTAATGAATCAACAAATCTAATAATTCCTATTGAAAATGTTTCTGGTTCTTTTACCATTTTTCTAAGTCTATCTTTAAAATTTCCTTTAGTAATAAAATAAATTGAAACTAATGCGAATACACACACAGAAGTAAAATACATATTAGAATAAACACCCATCCCAGTATCTAGTAGAGTCTTATCTAAAATTGAAGTTAAAGACATCATAGTTAACAATAAAAATGCATAGATAAAAAATTCCGAAGGTTTTCTAAATAATTGTTTAAAGTGAAATTCATGTGGTTCTGATTTCGTATGATGGTGATGGTTAACCTCCAAAATATATGTTGCAACAATTGTAATTAAAATCCCAATAATCTGAAAAAAAGTTACATGTTCACCCAAAATAGTTGATGTGAAAATGAGTAAAATAATAGGAGACAAGTTTGTAAGGGGAGAAACAACAGATACCTCATATTTTTTCATCAAAGAAAAATAAACAATTGCAACTCCTGCAACAATAAAACCTTTAAATAAAAAAATATAGAAATAATCATAAAAAAAAGAAAAATCAATAAAAGGAAAAAACACAAGTAAAATAATTAAAATATTAAAAAGGTGTTGCTCAAACATAATCTGAGTTGGAGAAGTATCATATTTAATTAATATTTTTTTAGAAATAATATCTGCCAAAGCATAAGTAATTGCAGACAAAAAACCCAGTAATATCCAAAGTTCCATATCTTAAAAACCAAAGAATACTTTTTAAATAAATAGAATTTAAATTGAGTAAAAAATTAAAGAAATTAGCTTAAAATTGAAAAAATTTATTAAAATTTTTTCAATTTTAATGCTACTTTTATAACAACTAAATTATCTATTTCTTAATTTTGCTAAAAGTCTTAAAATTTCAATATACAACCAAATTAATGTAACTAGCAATACAAAAGCTCCATACCACTCCATTACTTTTGGTTGATTATTTGTAATTTGCCTATCAATTAAATCAAAATCTAAAAGTAAACTCAAAGCAGCAACAGTTACGACAATTAATGAAAAACCAATACCAAATAAACCAGATTCATGAATTAGAGGAATTGTTGATCCAAAAAAACTCATTACAAATGAGATAGTATAAACAATAAATATAGCTCCCATAGCTAAGATCATAACTGACCTAAATTTCTCAGTAACTCTAATTATTTGATTTCTATACAATACAACCATTAAAACAAATACTGCTAAAGTAAGCATAACAGCTTGCAAAACAATCCCCTCATAGAGTGAATTATATAACGCTGAAATCACTCCCAAAAATAATCCTTCAACAATTGCATAAATTGGTGCTAATGTCGGAGACCAAAGAGGCTTAAAAGCTAAAGTAAGTGCAATTACTAAACCAACAATTACTGTTCCAATTAAAATTGGAAATAAAAAAGTTAGACTAATTTGAGTCCAACCAATATACCCAAAAGCAATTACTAACGATAATAAAAGTAATATTTTTTGCGTTGTTCCTTCAAGTGTCATCGTGCTACTTCGAGAAGTAGTGTTTGATACTCTATTAAATCCTCCAATTGTAGGATTTGAACTTTTTGAAATTTCCATTGTATACATACTAGGCAATATACATTTATGAATCTAAGTGTTGGGATGTTTTTTAAATAAAAGATAACTCGTAATTCTATGAATAAATATAAGAGAAATTTTTCTCAAGCAAAAGGAAGTAAAAAAAAACAATCTCCAAGTAATATTGAATATTTTAAAAAAAAGTACCATAGAGATTTTGGAGAAACAATCTTTGATCAAATAATGATGAGTAAAAGTTCTTTAGAGAAAAATCAATTTATCAGAGTAAATACTTCTATTATATCAAATGAAAAAGTTGAAGATTTCATGCAAAAAGAAGGAATTAAATATGAAAAAACATTTCTTCCAAATTTCTTTAAAATTACTAAGTCCCCTTTCTCTCTCGCAGCAACTCCCGAACATCTAATGGGATGGTATTATCTGCAAGATCTAGCATCAGGAGTTCCTATTAATACAATTAATTGGTCTAATATTTTTTCCCAGAAGAAATCAACGCAAGGCACAAAAAGTCCCAAAACTGGAGATTGCAAAGAACAAGAACTAAGAGTTCTTGATCTTTGTGCATCTCCAGGTTCAAAAACAACCCAAATTTGTGATACATTAGAAAGTTTAGATATTCCATATTCTCTTTATGCAATTGAACCACAACAAAAACGCTTAACTCGTCTAATAAATAATATCCAAAAAATGAAATTAAAAGATGTAAATGTATTTCAAGGATTTGGAGAAACGCTTAGAACAAGAGATTTAGCTTTACCTAGAGGAGAAGATGGAAATTTTGATGTAATTTTAGTTGATGCTCCATGTTCTGGTAATATTATCGGTGATAAAAACTGGCTTCAAAAAAGAAATGAAAAAGGAATTTATGAAAATTCAGCACTTCAAAAAAAGATAGTAGCTAACGCTAAAACAATGTTAAAAGAAGATGGAATTATGATATACTCAACATGTTCCTTAGAAATTGAGGAAAATGAAGAGAATATTAATTATGCTATCAGGGAATTAGGAATGAAAACAATAGGTATCTCCTTAAAAATTCCTTTTGAGACAACTCCTCTAACCAAAGGAAAAGGAGGTAACTTTGACAAAGAAGTATCTAAATGTCTAAGATTTATGCCACACCTAAGTAAAACTGAAGGTTTTTTTGTAGCTGTGTTGAAGAAAAATTAAAATGAATTTCTTATAGTATTGGAAACATCTAAATATGCTCGATGTACCTCTCTTGCTGAGATTTGTGGAGAGATACCACCATACATTGTACCCATACCTGGAATAATTAAGTTTTTAATAGTATTGTTCCCTTTTAAATTGTATTTCAACGATTCTGTGAAAATCGCTTTTGAAGCAGAATAGATTTTAGAAGGAGAGGATAAATCCCCAGGTCTTTCAATAGTAGGTGAAAATATAACTAAAGGATATTTTTCTGAATCTGTATTTGGCACTATCTGTGCCTGTCCAAACTCCAATTTACCACCGTGGTCTTGATCAATAAAGGTTTTTAATTTTTCTTCTAAAGATGGAAATAAGTCTGAATAAACTCTATCAATCCCCCCATCCATATTTCCAAAACAATTTGAAGGAGAAACTAAAGTACCCCCCGTATTTATGGAAAATATGTCTCCAATTTTAAATTTACAACCATTTTGAGATTTAAATTCTGAAACTAAAGAATTAATTACTTCTGGATCATGATCTACAAAAGAAAGATTAATATAATCTGTAAACTCCATAATAGAACTATGTTTTAAATATTTATAAACTTATCTTTTGTCCGTATGTTAAGTAGTAACAAGATGATATCTTATTAGACCCTTTATAAAAAATTCATTTATTTTTGGAAATGAGCTTGGTTTAAAGACATATGAATTTACCATATCATCTACATATTTAAGTGATGAATCTTCATTAACATCAACAACAGATTCTTTAAATAAAGATTTTGGTATTAAAAGTTCAAAAACTTCTATTTGTGAATCTTCAACATGATAAATACTCTTAACAATATTTTTAGCCTCTATAATATCCAAATCTAAGAAAAAACCAGCCTCTTTGCTCTTTGAATCAAGAGGAAGTATAGGTTTTGTATTATAAATTGGCCTAGCATGGAAACATTTAACATAAGATAATTTTTCTCTAGACTTTATTTCTGGTTTTTTTTCCTTAATTTTTTGAAGTTTCGTTTTTATGAGATAATTTAGTTTAGATTCTAAGGGGATATCTAACTCATGAATATGTTTACTTATGATTGCTAAATAATTATTAAAATTATATTCTCTTAAATTTTCATTAAACAGCAAAGATATTTCTTTAGATATTGAAATTTCAAAATTTTCTGTAAACAAATTATTATGAAGTTCCATACTCCATTTTTCCAAAGGATACAAAGAATTTATCTCATTTATTTGAACTGAAATTATTTTTCTCAATTCTTCAAAACTTTTAGACAATTCTTCTAATAATAACAAATCTTCAGAAACAAACCTACTTTCAAAGTTATTTTTTAGATAAGATAATACGTGGATAATGTTTTGTTGATTTTCTGAAAAATTCTTTAGCTCTAAATTATAAATTTTAATTAATCTTTTTAATTTTTTATTTATCCATTTAGTGTAAAACAGTGGCATAAATTTATCTTCTGAATCAACAAAACCTAAATCCTTTATGTAATGTTTCTTAACAAATTTTTCTTGATCTTCTAGAACATAACCTTTATTTTTTCCTTTTAAATCATGATATTTATTTTTTATTTCAACAAATAGTTGTACTTTTTCATAAACATGATATACATACAATTCAAATAAATGACTAATCTCTTTTAAATCATCTATTTCAGAATAATATTTTTTATAAATTTTTGGAGAAAATAATTTTGCTAATAGAGACATAATAATTTCTAAATAAGGGACTTTATAAAAATTTTTATTAAATTAAAAAATAAGATAATAATAGACAAAATAAGAACGAAAATTATATATTTAGTAAAAGATTAAGCCTCAAATCCTCATACTAGACACCCAATACGTTTGTTCTTGTCGAAAAGTTGATGAAATCAACTCCTCATTCCATATCCTTTCTCTAGTAATCTATGACATAGAGTATAAAATACTAAGATAAATACAAACAACATTGTAAATGCAAAGTAAATATTAATATCACTCACACCTAAAAAACCATACCTAAACAAATTTACCATATATAAAATAGGATTTAATTGAGATACAACCTGCCAAAAATCAGGTAAAAGTGAAATTGAATAAAACACACCTCCTAAATAAGTTAAAGGTGTTAACACAAATGTAGGAACAATAGTCACATCATCAAACTTCTTTGCATAAATACCATTTAATAAACCAGCAAGTGAAAATGCCACAGAAGTTAGTAAAATAGTTGTAATAATTACAAAGAGATTATAAAATTCTAAGTTACTAAAAAACAAACTAACTAATGTCACTATAAAACCAACTAAAAGACCTCTATATAATCCCCCAATCACATAACCTAAAATAACTGCCCAAGTAGGCATAGGAGATACTAATAATTCTTCAATTGACTTTCCAAATTTTTCCCCAAAAAAAGCCGAAGATACATTAGAATATGAATTAGTAATAATTGCCATCATAATTAAACCAGGTACTATAAATGCCATATAATCAAATCCACCCATATCACCAATTCTAGGTCCTATTAAAGATCCAAAAATTACAAAATATAATGATAATGTAATTGCTGAGGGTAATAACGTTTGTGCCCAAATCCTATTAATTCTTTTAATTTGTTTTCTTGCAAGTGTTCTCACACCAACTACAGTATTGCTAAAATTCATTTTGTCTCTCCCCCTATTTCATTTTTAGTTTTATCACTTTTTGTAATATCTAGAAATAATTCTTCTAACCTATTTGAAGTATTTCTCATAGAATCTACTTCAATATCTAAAGCATCAAGTGCCTTAATTAAAGAATTAAGAGATTGTCCTTTTTTAAGAAGAACTTGAATTGTTGTAGAATCAACAAGAGATATTTCAAATTCTTTAATAACTGGAGCTTTCTCTAGTTCATCTTTAACATCTAAAGTTACAGATTGAGTTTCTAATTTTTTAAGTAATTTCTTCATCGAAGTATTCTCAACAATCTCTCCTTTGTTAATAATTGCAATATTTTTACAAAGCTCTTCTGCTTCTTCTAAATAGTGAGTTGTTAGAATAATTGTAATGTCTTCTTCTTTGTTTAACTTTTTAATAAATTCCCACATTGAACGTCTAAGCTCAATATCAACCCCTGCAGTAGGTTCATCTAAAATCAAAAGTTTTGGGTTATGAATCATAGCTCTTGCAATCATAAGCCTTCTCTTCATACCACCACTAAGCATTCTTGCTTGATCGTCTCTTTTATCCCATAGATCAAGTTGTTTTAAGAGTTTCTCACATCTAGGTTTTGCCTCAGATAATGGAATTCCATAATACCCTGCTTGAACTAAAATAATATCTTCAACTTTCTCAAACCAATTCATATTAAACTCTTGTGGGACTACCCCTACAAATGTCTTGGCTTTTGAAAAATCCTCATCAATATCTACCCCATGAATTTTCACACTACCTGATGTTTTATTTACAAGAGAAGTAATAATTCCAATAGTTGTTGATTTTCCAGCTCCATTTGGACCTAAAAGTGCAAAGAAATCTCCTTGTTCAATATCTAGATCAACTCCTTTAAGTGCTTCAAATTTATTATCATAAATTTTTCTTAAATTTTTTATAGAAAGCGCTTTTCCACCTTGTTTAAAAGATTTCATAAATACAACATATAAAGCTTAATTTATAAATAAAGGTGAAGAAAAAGTTAAATGAGTAACTTTAATCACATATTTAAAGATTTCGTTTCCTAACTTCTGGAAGCTCAAGAGTAACAAGATGACTATTTGATGATTTATATTCAACTAAAGCCTTATATAATTCATTTGCATTATCTAATTTTTTCTGAGAAGAAGTTTTCCATTCTTTTTTCATTACTGCAAATTCTTTTTTAATTCGTTTTATTTCTTGAGTTTTTTCTGGAGACGATGAAAGAGCTCTTGCATTATAACCCAAATTTCTTTTTTTTGTATTTTTTGATATAAGTTCTCCTAAACCTAAATTCATTTCTAAAATTGCTTGAGATAATAAATAATCAGAATTAACATCCAAAACATCTATTCTTCCTGATTTTCCACATTGAGTCTGCCATCTATATTGACCAACATTATCAGTAGTAGAATAGTTAAATTCAATCTGTCCTGAAATATTTCCTACTTCAAAATTAGCTTTCAAAGTATTATCGCAGATATTCACTGTAAATGCAGAATTTAATCTTTGTTCTAAAGGTTGAAGTGCTGCAACTATTTTACTTTGTTCCATAGATATAATAAAGTGAGTTATTTTAAAAACGTTACTACTAGGTAAAAACTAACAAAAATACCCCAATAAATATAAACCCCCATACCTTAATTATTTTTATAGGGCAACAGCAAGTAACCTTTATTTCTTAAAGGAGGAACGTCCACACACTCATAAAAAAAGTTGAGGAGAGAAATCGCCTCATACAGAAAACCCCCTCATTTATGGAGCTATGATTTTAAATGAGCATCGAAATAAATGTAGGTTGCAATATTCAACTTGAGTGCAAAGGGAAAATCCCTGCTTAGATAAATCTTGCAAGTTAGGTTGTATACATAGAAGGTATGCGCTACACTAACTACAGAATGTGGCTTATACTTGCCCTATGAAATCCTAATTGTAAAGGTCAATATCGCCATTTACTTCTAAGTAAACACAAACTTTTATATACACTTGACAGGTGAATACTTCTAATGGAACATGCAATTGCAGATTTAGGGGTTCAAGTGGAAAAAAAACGAGACGACCTAGATGAATTTTTTGACGAGTTTATCAACTCAAAACCTATTTTTAATGACAAATCTGTTTTGCAATCAAATTATAATCCTGACAAAATTCAACATAGAGAAGATTATATTAAAGATATTGCAAAGATTTTAGCCCCAGCACTTAGAAAAGAAAGACCTTCAAATCTTTTTATTTATGGAAAAACAGGTACTGGAAAAACAACTTGTATTAATCATGTTTTAAATAAAATTTCAAATATTGCTCATACTAGAGAAATACCTTTAGAAGTTATTTCTATTAATTGTAAGTTAAAAAAAGTAGCAGATACTGAATATAGGATTATTTTGGAAATTTTAAAGCAATTAGGAAGAGAGATGCCCTCCACAGGTATTTCCACAAATGAATTATATAAAGAGCTCTATGATGCAATTGAACAAAAGAAAAGAACAGTATTGCTTGTATTAGATGAGATTGATTCATTAATTAAAAAAGCAGGAGATGAAATTCTCTATAATTTAACAAGAATTAATCCAGAATTAAAACAAGCAGAAATCTCCATTGTTGGAATTACAAATGACTTAACTGTTATGGATACAGTAGATGCGAGAGTTAAATCATCTCTTAATGAGGAAGAATTAGTTTTTCTTCCTTATAATGCAGTCCAAATTCAAGATATTTTGGGAGATAGGGCAATTCTGGCATTTCACTCAGAAGTATTAGATGAAGAAGTAATTCCTAGATGTTCTGCATACGCGGCTAGAGAACATGGTGACGCAAGACGTGCACTAG
>JAYYJK010000032.1:0-3690 GCA_036146255.1 Nanobdellota archaeon | reverse complement strand
ATACTTAAGTAGAATTTAATGGAGCCTCCAAACACTAACCCTATTCAATCATGCAAGACTTGTGGTCATAGTCAAGAAAGGATCCTCGAGGGAGGCTTTACCCCAAAGAAGAGTAGCGAATTCTTCTATTGGTAGAAAAAATAAATAAAATCTATTTTATAAACATGAGTTTTACTAACTTTCAAGTATTTTCATTATTTTTAATAATATTACCATGCATTCTCATCCATATACATTCCTGTATATATATATATATAAATTTATTTATTTAATAATTCAGATAACTCTCCGCTATGATACATTTCATCTACAATATCACAACCACCTATAAATTCTTTATTTACATATAATTGTGGAAATGTTGGCCACTGAGAATACTCTTTTAATCCTGATCTTAAATCATCGCTCTCTAAAATATTAACTGATGTATATTCAACTCCTAGTTCGTTGAGAATTTGACAAACATGTCTTGAAAAACCACACATTGGCATTGTTTTATCTCCTTTCATAAAAAGTACAATTGAATCTGATTCAATTAATGTATCAATTTCTTGTTTTAATTCTTCGTTCATTTTTTTATTATTTAGTTTGTGTCTGGTACAATACATTTCATTTGAAGTGCATGAAGAGGCATTCCACATTCTGAAAAATCATTATTAAATGCAGCATAAACTTTTCTTTGCTGTTCAATTCTTGAAAGTCCTTTAAATCCAGACCAAGTAACTTCTACTGCAAAATGCACATCGTCATCTCTAGGATTATTAACTACTGCAGTTGATCCTTCTAAATAATTTTCAATAATGGATTTTACTTCATCTACACTTACCATAATACTAATTAACAATTGTGAATTTAAATAAGTATTGAATGGGTTTATAAATCAGAAATAATTTTCATATCTATGTATATATTAGTAAAATATTCTTCAAATTATGAGGAGATATCAAAAGAATGTCAAAATAAAAATCAAACTCCAATCCCTCTTTTTTCTCTAACTCTAACAAAACAAAAAGATCAAAATAAGCAACATCTCTCTAAACTCAAACAACTAGTAAACTCAAAAAACTTTGAATATTCTGCACTTCAAATAACTCTTAATGCAATTGATAATACTACTCAAGGAATAATCAACCAACTAAAACAAGATTTTGATATTATTATTGGACAAGGGGGATTAAATAAAGTAAATAGATTTTTTTTAGAACAAACTCAAATAGATTTTCTTTTAGATCCTCATACATCAAGGTTTAAAGTAAAATTTGATTTTATTCATCATTTTAACTCTGGTTTAAATCATGTTCTCTGTAAATTTGCAAAAGAAAAAAATATTGGAATCATTAATTCTCTAAATTTTATGAAACAACAAGGAGTAATACTTACAAAAGATATTGCAAGGATGAATCAAAATACAAAATTTGCAAGAAAATATGATCTTTTTATGTATTCAAATTTTATCATTACTAAAAAAGAAGATATTATCTCATTAATACAATTAACATCATTTCAAAAAGAATTAGGTATGGACACTAAACAAATCAAGGAATCACAAAACATTTTAGAAAAAATAATTAAAAAAAACAAACATAAAAAATCGCTAGAATATATTAGTAAAGGTCTTGAGAAAATATGATTTTTAGTATTATAAATAGCAAATCCTTTTAAAAAGCCATCTCTTAGTTTTACTATGTTATACACAAAAGATGGTTTTCCTGAAGTAAATGATATTGTATATTGCAGCGTTAAAAAAATTAGTGGTGGGAATACAGTATTTGTAGATATTGAAGAATTTGAAAAAGAAGGAGTTTTAACAATCTCAGAAATTGCGCCTGGAAGAATTAGAAATCTAAGAGATCACGTAGAAGAAGGAAGAAAAATTGTTTGCAAAGTTATTCGTGTTGATGAATCAAAAAATAGAATTGACGTATCTTTAAGAAGAGTATCAGTTATTATGAGAAATCAAAAACTTGAGACAATTAAAAAAGAAGAATTTGCAGAAAAAATGTATGAAGATGCTGCAAAAGAGCTCTCAATGACTAAAGATGATTTATTTGAAAAAACATATGAACCAATTTTTGAAGAATATGAAACAGTCTTTGAATCACTATATGAAGTAATGCTCGATAATACTAAAATTGAGATGTTTACTGATTTAGATAAAAAACAAAGAGAATCTTTTTTAAAATTCATCAATGATAGAATTAAACCAGAAGAAGTAACTATTAAAAAACACTTCAAATTAGTATCAACTGCAAAAGAAGGAGTAGAAGAAGTAAAACAGGCTATTTCAAATGCACATTCAGTATTCAATTATGATAAATTTGATATCACATACAAAGCGGCAGGAGAATTTGGAGTAACAATTGTACATGAAGATAAAAAGTCAGCAGATAAAATGTATAATGAATTTATTGCAAACTTAGAAAAAGAAGCAAAAAACTTAAAATTATCTTTTTCATATTAATTCTTTTTAAATATTTTCTTTAACACTTAAACCATTATCTTTATTAGTTTTAAAGTTCTTTATATATTACATGAAAAACAATACAGATATTGCGTTACTTATCATGAGATTAATTTCAGGTATCTTTTTTACAGTTTTTGGTATTATGAAATTAACAGGATTACAAGGATTTGCAGACACTTATTTAGGTGGTTCATTTATATTAGCACTCTTAGTTGCTTTAGGAGAATTAGGTGGTGGTTTAGCTCTTTTGTCAGGATATTTCTATCAATTAGGGTCAATAATCTTAGCTTTAATTATGCTAGGAGCTATTGTATTAGCACATCCAATTTGGAATCCAGCTGAAATGATGAATGGTTTAATTAGATTAATTATGGCATCGCTATATCTTGGTTTAGCAATGATTGGGACAGGAAGTTATGCTCTTAAAAAAGTATAATATTTTAATTTTTTTTCTTTTCTTATAATTTAACTTCAAAAAATTTATTATTCCAAATATTAAATTTTATTAGCTTACTTTCATATTTTTCTCCTTCGATGAGATATTTTAAAAATTCAGTATATCCAATTGATGCACCAATAAATGTTGTAGATCCTAAAACACCTACAGAACAATCTTCATTTTTTGCATTCTTGGAAATTATTTTATCAAATTGAGATTTTTCCCCCATCATTAAAGAACAAATAATTTCTCCTCTAATAGCTCCTAAATACATCCAAGAAATATCTTTTTTCTTTGCAAAACTATCTATGATAAATCTTGTCTCAAAATTATCAGTAGCATCAAAAATAAACTCTTGTCCTGAAAGTAATAAATCTACATTTTCTTTTCTTACTTGGTCAATAACAGAAGTAATAGTTGCCTCAGGGTTAATACTTAAACACCTTTTTTTTAATTCTTCAGATTTAAATTTACCTATATTTTCAAGAAGATATGTCTGTCTTTGTAAATTACTTTTTTCAATAACATCAAAATCAATTAATGTAATTGTTGTAAATCCTCCTCTAACTAATAATTCTGCTAAAGGAGATCCGCTACCTCCACATCCAACAATACATATTTTCATAGAATAATTATCTTTAGTTAAAGTTCCATAACTATTTAAAAAATTAGTTTGTCGAGATAAATCCATACTTTAGTCACGACAAAGATTTTTAAAAACTTAATTGTTTAAAATACTAACACTTAACATATAGTTAATATATAATATAGTAAAATGAATGATACA
>JAYYJK010000031.1:0-6305 GCA_036146255.1 Nanobdellota archaeon | reverse complement strand
TAAGAAAACTCTTAAAAGCTCTTGAGAGTTATTAGTTACACCTTAAATTTATTAACAGCCACTTCTATATTTCATTATGAAGAAAAAAAAATTCAAAAAGATTCAAATAATTTCTCTTTTTTTAATTAAGATATTACTTGTAATTTCATTATTTTTTATGTTCCTTAATTTACAACAAGGAGAAAATGATTATAGTTATGAGAATACAATCTCTCTTTTGAGTGTGAGCACTAATGAAGATGATGAAGTAATAGGAGAGAGACTTATACCTCTTAATTTAGCAATTAAAGAAGGAAGTGGTGAGATTTTTATCAATTCAAATGGAATTATTGAAACAGATACTCAACTCTCTATTAGAAATGCTAAAGAAACAACATGTACATTACTGAGCCTTAATTGTAATAATTATGACTTTTATTTTTCATTTACCGAAGATCAACTATTACTTGAAGGTCCTTCTGCAGGTGCAGCAATTGGAGTTCTTGTCGCAAAAACAGTACTTGGAGAACCTATATCAAAAAAGATAGGAATAACTGGATCTCTTAGTTCGGGGGGAGTTATAGGAGTTGTTGGAGGTATTGATGAGAAAATCAAACTCACTGAAAATTTTGGATTTGATATTGTAATAATCCCTGAGTTAAGTAGTTATAATGGGAGTATAGATTATGATGTAAGCGTAGTTAAGTCCCTTGATTTACTTGAAGCACTCGAAGTATTTGATACAAAAATTGTTCTTGAGAGTAGAGAACTTGAAACACAAAATTACAATTTATTAATGAAAGAATTAAGTGATAATTTATGTGAGAGAAATGATTTTTTGTTAGAACAATTAGATGAAATTGAAGATAATACTTCACTAGATCGATTATATCAACAAGGAATAACTGCTAAAAATTCATCATATCAAGCAGAAATCAGAGAGAGTTATTACTCAAGAGCTAGTTTTTGTTTTGGTGCTAATAATAATTTTAAATCCATTGAAGAATTACAAAAAAATCATACCAAGGAAGAATTAACATTATTACTTGAAGAATTAGAAATTATCGTAGATGATAAAATAATTGGTATTGAATCATCTAATTATCTAAAATCAATTCAAACATTAAATGATTTTTATGTGTGGCTTATTTTAGTTGATAGAGTATATGAATCTAAGGAATTTATCAATAATTCTCTTGGATTACTTAACTCAAATGAAACAAATTCATCTCAAATTGAGCCAAGCACTATTGGATATGCTTATGCAAAAGAGAGACTCATCACTGTTGATTTATGGGAAGAATTTATTGTACATCAAGGAGAAAAAATTTCATTTTCACCAACAACATTAACACAAACATGTTCTGCTCTATATAATGAAGTATTACTTAAAGGAAAAGTATTAGAACAGTATGAAGTAAGTATTTTTGATGAAAGTATAAAGAGCCTTGAAGAAGATATTACAACAATTGGTTCAGCACCCAAATGTATTTACTCCAGTTTAGAACTCAGTGCTAGAATCGATACAGTTATTTCATCTCTTGGTGTTGCATCTGAGAACTCATCTGATTTTTCAGAAAAACTATTTTCAATTGCTAAAACTAGACTCTCAATGCACAACGAAGATTCATTTCCATTAATCCCATTTATTTATTTTGATTATGCAGAAGAGCTTTATGCACAAGGAGATTATTCTTCATCTCTTCTCTACACAAATTATGCTCTGAGTTTTGGTAATTTAGAGATGTATTTATATAAAAATCCAACAGCTTCAGAGATAATAAAAGAAGGTGGAGAAAGATTCTTGGTTCATCCTCTCTTTATTTTGGCATTACTTTTGATGCTAGGTTTTTTGAGATAGATTTATCCCTCTAATCTTTCTAACACTTCTTCAAGTTTTAAATCTAAGTTATACTTACGATTGAAGAAGTTGACTACAACTTTGATATCTCTTTCATAAAGATCTTTGAAAGAGTTGAAATCATCTTCATTTTTGATACTCATTGCTTGACCTACGTCAATGATATATGGTGTTTGATCTTGTACCATAATATTGTATTCTGATAAGTCTCCGTGAACTAGTTTTGCTTCATGTCTCATTATGTAGAGTTGTTCTAAAAGTTGTTCAAAAAAATCTTCTGGATCCTCCAGATAAATATCTTTGAGCATTCCCCCATCAATGTATTGCATTACAATTACATTATTCATTTGGATATAAGGATAAGGTACATTCATTTGTGCTTTATGACATAAATTTAAATTTCTAAATTCTTTTTGTGACCATGCCATAATTACTTTTCTTAAATTTCCCTTAATTGTTTTAAATCTATAGTCTCTTGTAATATATTGAGAAATTTTTTTAAAATTAGCAGAAGTTACTCTATACATTTTAATTGCCCTTCTACCATCTTGTTCTTTATCAAATTTACGTGCAAAATAAACATCTCCTTCTTTTCCTGTTTTAATTGCATGACCTAATTCATCAAAATATTTTTTTCTCTTTAAAATATCTAAAGTAGATAAAGTATGCTCATCAAATACTCCTTCTAAAACTTTAAACTTTTCTTTACCCATATTCTCTAATAAAACTAGTGTTTACTAGTTTATAAATAAATTGAAATATACTTTCTATGTCAAAGAGATAAGATTTAAATACAAGCAATTCTCTTCATTATTATGTCATCTTCAGAACTTGTACTAGCAACTCAAAATTTTGGAATCGAAATCATTGGTTCCTTAGAATTTTTAACAAAGAAAGAAGAAATTACTTTACTCAATATTTTAGAAAAACTCAAAAAAGAAGATATTAATCTCTCTATTTTAAATGAAGACTTAATCCATATTATTTTAGCAATTGAGCTTAGTGAAGAAAATATTAAAACACTTAGACAAATTAATTGGGATGATTTTGATAAAATGTTTAAAGATCATTCTACTAAGAGAAGAGAGAAAATTTATCAAAATTATTTAAATTATTTAAGAAATGAACTTGGTCTTATTCAAGAAGATGAAGAAATTTCTGCAGAAAATACATTACTTGAAAATTCTACTAAGATAAATTCTCAAAGAAATCATTCCCATAAAAGAATTTACGAAATGAGAGAGGATTTTAATGTAAAAGAAGATTTACTAGAAAAATCAAAAAAATATGGAGTAGGTATTGAATTTGACTATATTGAAGAACCAAAAAAACTCTCAGTATCTGATTTTACACTTTATTTTAATAGAAGATTACAATATTTTACCGAACTTTTAAGTTCAAGAGTTGCTGCGGAGAATGTTGTGAGAATATCTCAATTAAAAGATCTTTATGGGTCAAATACTGAAGTTACCTTAATTGGACTTATCTCGGAGATTACTCAAACAAATAAAGGACATATTATGATTACATTAGAAGATAAATCTGGGCAGATTAAATGTTTTATTAATAAAGATAAGCAAGAACTGATGAATTTTGTAGGAGACTTTTGTTTAGATGAAGGGATTGGAATTCGTGGGAAAGTAGGAGATAACATTATTTGGACTGATGAAATTATTGTACCATCACCTCCAATGAATGCTGAATTAAAGAAAACTGAAAAAGAGAATTATGTTGCATTTCTCTCAGACATCCACTTTGGAGCTAAAGTATTTCAAGATGAAGCATTCCAGAAATTTTTAGATTTTGTTAATGGAGAGACAAGTAATGAAAAACTCAATGAACTCTCAAAAAAATTAACTTCAATTATTATTGCAGGTGATTTAATTGAAGGGATTGGTATTTATCCAAATCAAGGTAAAGATGCTAGAATTTTATCTACTGAAAAACAATATCATGAATGTGCTCGGTGGTTGTCTCAAATACCAAAACATATCTCAATTATTATTATTCCTGGAAATCATGATACCGATAGATTGTCTGAACCTCAACCAAAACTACCATACCACAAGGCATATGCACTCTATAATATGGAGAATGTAATAATGCTCTCAAATCCAAGTATTGTGAGATTATTTGAAGATGATCCTTCAGGAGGTTTGAGTTATTATATTTATCATGGTGGATCTTATTTTTATTATGGTGATAAAATTCAAAGACTCAGAGAAAAAGGAGGAATGAAAGTACCTGAAGAAATTGTTAAGTTTTTACTTGAAAAAAGACATCTAGCACCATCACATGGTGCAACACTCTATATTCCTGATTCACAAAACGATCCTTTAGTTATTAGGAAAATGCCTGATTTCTTTATTACAGGTCACACTCATAAATTATCTCTTGCAAATTATAAAGGATGTACTATTGTTTCATGTGGATGTTGGGTTGAGATGAGTGATTACCAAGAAAAAATGGGAATGTATCCAGATGTTGGTAAGGCAGTAATTATTAATACAAAAACAAGAAAACCACATTTACTTAATTTCTATACTGAAGAGTATAAGAAAAAAAATGATTAATTATTTTTTATCAACAAGTCTCAAGATAATAAAATAATCAAAGCTTTTATTAATCTTTTTCTCTTAAATTTATTATGAAACTCATTCTTGTAAGACATGGAGAAACTCATTGGAATACTTTGAATAAATTACAAAGTTTTACAGATAATGAACTCAATGTTAATGGACATAATCAAGCAAAAAAAACAGCTTCTAAATTAAAAACAATCCATATTGATAAAATTATTTCTTCGCCTTTAATTCGTGCAATTCAAACTGCAGAACCACTTGCTCAAAAACATAGTATTGAAATTGAAATCGATCAGAGAATTACTGAGAGAAATTATGGTGAACTTGAGGGTCAAAATTATTTAGAACTTGTTGAATTTATGAAACCAATTATTAAAGAAGGAAGTTTTAGTAAATACAATATTGAAGAACCTCTTGATTTTAAAAAAAGAATTAGTGAATTTTGGGAAGAATTACATGAAAAATATTTTGGTAAAACAGTAGTCTTAGTTAGTCACAGTGGGACATTTAAAATGCTTCTCTCAATTATTCAAAATGAATCTTATGAAATTATGAGAAAGAAAATACATAAAACAAATGCTTCTATTTCCACTATTGAGTTTAGTGAACCTAATGTTATCTCACTTTTAGATATTGGATATGATAAACATCTGGTTGATTAAAAGTCATTTAATGTCTTCTGTTTAGAATCACCTGCTAAGTCTTTATATGTCCATCCAGTGCTTCTGCTGAAGATACCAAACACTAGCGTTCTTGTATCTCCTTTCGGAGACACCCACAACTAGGGTTTCGCACAGCTCAAGCCCTAAAAGTCATTTAATGTCTTCTGTTTTGAGTCTCCTGCTAAGTCTTTATATGTTTGCCAGGATTTTCTGAAGATGAAGTCAAATTCTTTATTATTGTAGTGTTCTTTAAGAAACGCTTTTGTTTTTGGATCTGCAGGATAACCAGAACCAACTACGTTGGAGTCTGGTGAAGCTTCTTCAGAAGCTGACTTGTCTGCGTCTGCAGACTGTCTTGAGTCCTTGGAGACTGGGGAGAGGATTTTTCCAACATTTATATTTATTTGCTGCATTTCTTGTTCTCTTAGTTCTTTTGCAATAATTGAAGCCGCTCCTACAATTTCATATTTGTCATCTGCTTTGTTTTCTGAGATAATTTTACATTCAAATGAAAGCCTTTTTAAGATATCATCTCCAAATTTATCTGGCCTCGCAGTTAATGCATCAATTATTACAAGTTGTGGTTTTTCAGCTTCTAGTATTTGAACTATTGCTTGAATTTCAAGTTCATTTAATTTTCCTCCAGCCGCATTATTTTGATCAATTAATGCTGGTGTGAGTTGAGCATATTTAATATCCATGTGTTGCTTTAAGTCTTGATAAATTGCGTTTCTTTTTTTTGGTGTTATTTTTTTTGAATCTTTTACTCCTAATTTTTTTAGAAGTTCTTGATACTCATTCATCTCTTTTAGTCCATTTGGCAAGTTAATTATAGAAAATCCAATAAACATTGATCCTAGAACAGGACCTTTTCCTGCTTCATCAATTCCAATTACTTTGTACATAGTATTATTTCAGTACTTTTCCTTATAACCCTTATGTATTTTTTAAAGTAATAACTTTCAAGAAATTTTTTGAATATAGAAAAAGTATTAAAACAGAAAAACATTTGAAAAAAGAAATAGAAAACTTATTTAACTAGTTCTTCTAATGTTCTATAATGAAGCGTACCATTTCTCCCCTTACAAAAAGAAATTAAATTTCCTCTCAACTTAAGTTGCGCTTTAAGTAAATTTTGAAAGACAGATAACACTTCTAATTGATGCATTGATCTATCTCCTTCCTCTATTCTAGTATATTTATTTATTTCATTAGTGTTTA
>JAYYJK010000030.1:0-3691 GCA_036146255.1 Nanobdellota archaeon | reverse complement strand
AATAAATTACAAAGTTTTACAGATAATGAACTCAATGTTAATGGACATAATCAAGCAAAAAAAACAGCTTCTAAATTAAAAACAATCCATATTGATAAAATTATTTCTTCACCATTAATTCGTGCAATTCAAACAGCAGAACCACTTGCTCAAAAACATAATATTGAAATTGAAATCGATCAGAGAATTACCGAGAGAAATTATGGTGAACTTGAGGGTCAAAATTATTTAGAACTTGTTGAATTTATGAAACCAATTATTAAAGAAGGAAGTTTTAGTAAATATAATATTGAAGAACCTCTTGATTTTAAAAAAAGAATTAGTGAATTTTGGGAAGAATTACATGATGCACATTTTGGTAAAACGGTAGTTTTAGTTAGCCATAGTGGAACATTTAAAATGCTCCTCTCTATTATTCAAAATGAATCTTATGAAATTATGAGGAAGAAAATTCATAAAACAAATGCTTCTATTTCTACTATCGAATTTAGTGAACCTAATGTCATCTCACTTTTAGATATTGGATATGATAAACATCTGGTTGATTAAAAGTCATTTAATGTCTTTTGTTTGGAGTCTCCTGCTAAGTCTTTATACGTTTGCCAGGATTTTCTAAAGATGAAATCAAATTCTTTGTTAGCATAATGTTCCTTAAGAAAAGCTTTTGTTTTTGGATCTGCAGGATAACCTGAACCAACTAAGTTGGAGTCTGACGAAGCTTCTTCAGAAGCTGACTTGTCTGCAGACTGGCTTGAGTCCTTGAAGACTTGGGAGAGAATTTTCCCCACATTGATATTTATTTGCTGCATTTCTTGTTCTCTTAGTTCTTTTGCTATAATTGATGCTGCACCTACAATTTCATATTTGTCATCTGCTTTATTCTCTGAGATAATTTTACATTCGAATGAAAGCCTTTTTAAGATATCATCCCCAAATTTATCTGGTTTTGCAGTTAGTGCATCAATGATTACAAGTTGTGGTTTTTCAGACTCTAGTATTTGAACTATTGCTTGAATTTCGAGTTCATTTAATTTACCACCTGCAGCATTATTTTGATCAATTAATGCCGGTGTGAGTTGAGCATATTTAATATCCATATGTTGTTTTAAATCTTGATAAATTGTATTTCTTTTTTTAGGTGTTATTTTTTTTGAATCCTTAACTCCCAATTTTTTTAGAAGTTCTTGATACTCATTCATTTCTTTTAGTCCATTTGGTAAGTTAATTATAGAAAATCCAATAAACATTGATCCTAAAACAGGACCTTTTCCCGCTTCATCAATTCCAATTACTTTGTACATAGAAATGATGAAAATTTGTGATTTATAAAATTAGAGTGTTTAAAAAAAAGTTAATAAAATATTCCATTTAAAAAAATTATTTATTGGATTCTAACCAAGATTTTAGGTCTCCATCGCGGGCGAAAGCACATCGCAATGCTTGAGCTTTTCGACACTTAGTGTCTCAAGAGCTGAAAAAAAAAAAAAAAATTATTTATTGGATTCTAACCAAGATTTTAGATCATCATCAGACATTGCCCCGTTTTTGTCTGCTATTACTTTTCCGTCTTTGATTAGAAGGATTGTTGGAATTGACATTACCTGATATGTTTGTGCTACTTCTTGAGCTTCATCTACATTTACTTTTACAAACTGAACATCAGACACTTCTTCTGATACTCTCTCAAATACTGGTCCAAACATTTTACAAGGACCACACCATGGAGCCCAGAAGTCAACTACAGTTACTTTATCTGACTCTAATACTTTTGTATTAAATTCTTCTTCGCTTTTAATTTCAATGTATACCATTATAGTACTATATGGAAGAGATTATTTATAAAGATTATTTTTAATATGAATAAATTACAAAAAAATCACTACTTTATTTTAAATGATAACTTAAGAATTACTTTTCCTAATTTTTTAGGTGAGTGTCTAACTAACATATCTTCATCAATAAAATTTCCTTTAATTACTTTGATATCTTTTAAATTATTCAAATCTAGAGGAATTGGATGCTTATCTTCTTTCCTATAATTAACAAGAGTAGTAGATGCTGGAATATATGAATTTGCTACAATATGAGTTAACTTGGACTCCAAGTATTTTTCTAGTTCTATTTTAAAATCAGATACGCAAAAATTATCTGTTTCTCCTGGTTTTGACATCACCGAACTAATGAGTACTTTTTTTGCATGATTATTTGATTTAATTGCTTTTCTTATATCTTTGAATAATAGATTTGGTAGTATTGAAGTGTAGAGATCACCTGGACCAAATACAATAACATCAGCTTCCAAGAGTGCTTTTATTGCTAAAGGATTTGCTTTTCCTCTTTTTTTTAGATATAATTTTTCTATTTCTTTATCTTTTGTTGTATCGATAATACTTTCACTCTCAAGTATTTCTCCTGTTTTTAATCTTGCCATAAGAGTATTTTCTTTAAGAGATACTGGAATTACTCTACCTTTTATTCTTAAAATCCTTGATGCAACTTTTATTGCTTCAGGAAATGAACCTGTTATCTCATTGAGTGCTGTGAGAAGTAAATTTCCAAAATTATGATCTTTGAGAGTAGAATCAAATCTATATTGAAAAAGTTTAGCAATATCTTGCGTTTCTTCTGAGAGTGCTACCATACAATTTCTAATATCTCCTGGAGGTAAAATACCATATTGTGTTCTTAAAATACCCGATGATCCTCCTGAGTCCATTGTAGTAACTATTGCAGTTATGTTTTTTCTTGATGTTGCATATTCTTTGAGACCTGAGAGAATAGAAAATAAACCTGTTCCACCACCAATACATACTATTTTTTTATGTTTTAAATTTTTTGGAAGTTTCTGTTTTTTTGAAGAAAATAGTTTAAACATAATTGTATCTGTAGAGTAGATAATATAAATGTTAGGGTTAATTATATATCTTATTATTTAGAAAAGAAACATATTCCTGAGCATTATGTCTTATAGGCAAGATTATTTTGTCTCCAATAAAAAAACTTTCATTTGATTTTATTCTTATCACAAGATTAGTTTTATTCATATATACTGAAGAAATATCACTATATAGCAATTTTCTATATTCTCCAAAAGAAAAAATTCTTGGAGTTATAGTCCAATAAGTCAAAAAATTCTCTTCAAAAGATATTATGTCCGTTATTGAAAAATAAGAATATATACTTTTAATACAAAATAATAAAATAATTATTGTCACAGTTATTTCTTCAATACTCAGAGGAGTATAATCCATTATTTTATTAATGATAAATAATGCTAAAAAAATAAATATAATTACCTGAAGCAATACTAAATATTGTCTAATTGCATATTTAAAAAAATCTTTTAGTGAAAGGTCTTTGGTTTGTATTGCTTTCATTGTTCTTATATTATTTAAAAAAATGAATTAAGAAATCTATTTGAACTTCTTAATAGCCTCTCCAAATTCCATTGGAAAGAAGATAAATTTAGTTGATGCATCACCTGAGATGTCATTAATTGTCTGTAAGTTTCTAAGTTGCATTGCACCTGGTGCTTTTGCAAGTGTTGCTGAAGCTTTTGCTAAGTTTTGAGCAGCTGTTACTTCTCCTTCGGATTTAATAATAATTCCTCTTTTTTCCCTCTCAGCCTCTGCTTCTCTTGCCATCATTCTTTGCATACCTGATGGTAATTCTACGTGTTTTAATTCAACCC
>JAYYJK010000029.1:0-4137 GCA_036146255.1 Nanobdellota archaeon | reverse complement strand
TAACATATGGTATGGGTAAGGTTGTTGATGAAACATCAAATCCAGTACAAGGTACTTTATCTGACTTGGGATATGGTTTAGGATATATTGAACAAGTTTGTAATTGGGTAACTTGTGAGAATACCTTATTACCTGGAGTTGAAAACTTTTTTGAAGATTTACAATTTGATATGTCATTTGCAACATGTAGTATTTTAAATGATCCTTCAAGTTTATTTGGAGGTGAACAATAATGGTAAAATCGATTTATGTTTTCTTTTACTTAATAATGATGTTATTATTTTTATTTCCAATTCAATTAGCTTATGCTTTTAACGATCCATCTCCACAACAAGGAACGCAAGTAGCTTCTGTGTGTGATGGAGGTTTAAATATTAGGGATAATTTAATATTATCAACTGTTACATTATGTATTCCAGGAATTTTAGAAAATGTAGAGGAATTTAATCAAATTCAATGTGAGGAGGTAGTGTGTACTTATACTTCTATTGCTAATGGTGTTCCTGCAGATCATTGTTCAAAACAGGCAGCTTATAGAGTATGTGCAAATGTCCTAGGTGATATTTTTGCATTGCCAGGTTTTAATATAATCCAATTTATAGATGGATTTAAACAAGCTATTGCTACATATCTTACTAATCCTTATGTGCTATTTATTACTGGCTTAAGACAGTGGGGAAAGACTTGTTCAGGTACTTGTGATATTTACCAATTATCAGGTTCTGGTATTATATTAGCAGTTAATGATTTGGCAGCTGCAGCTCAGAGAATTGTGAGTATTTTTGATCAGGGATTTTCTCCACAAAGAGGTCCAGATTATTGTGCTCAAGTTGAAGATTTGGGCATCAGAGATGAAGTTGATAAAATTTTGGAGGTTGATAATTAAAAATGAAAAAAGTATTGTTAGTATTGTTGTTATTTGGGATGATTTTTGGTGGAGTATATGGAGAATTTAATTTTGAAATTGATGGTGTGATATACACATTTAACGATGGAGATTCAATTATTATTGATAATGAAAAGTATTTTTATGATTCAAGGTTAGAAGAATTTTACTTACCTTCAACAAATGGTCAAACTGGAGAAAATGGTAATTCTCAATTTTTTAAGTTTAATGAATTAGATTTAGAAAGTTCTTCCTATCAGATACAAATCTCAGGAGATGTAGTTTATAGTTATATAAATTCAGCTTTCAATGATAATTTAGACCAAACTACTCCAACAGAGAATTCAAATGATAACTTTGAAGTAGATTCCCCTAGGACTGATACCACTTTGAGTTCAAATTCCTTAGAATATGGAGAGAAATATTCTTTGACAACTATTAAATCAGGAGAAAAAAGTTTTACTTACTCTTCAGAATTATTATTAAGTGATATCTCGGATGGAGAATTGAACTTAGGTAATTTAAATTTGGATGTTAATAATATACGAGTAGTGGAGAAAAATAATGTAAATAATTATATTTCTTTTGATGTAGGTGGAAATAGGGTTGAAATTATTGGTATGTCAAATAATCAAGCTTTAACATTTTCTATGGAATCACCTTCAGTAAAAACAATTCCAACTCATCTACAAAGTACATTAAATGAGTATACTTCTTCAATTGAAAATTTAGCTATATTAAAAGAGACAGATGAACAATTATATAATGCTATAATTAATAATGGTGATGCACAAACTGTTAATCAAATAAATAATGCACAAAAACCATGTAGTGGTTCTTCTTGTGTTAATAGTTTGGAAACTTTAAGTAACTTAAAAGAAAATGGTTTTGATGTTGATTCAACTCATTATATTCCTCACTATGATGCATATGACTCAGCAAGAGATGAATATAGCCAAGAAAAAGCTAGATTAGCAAATTGTGAAACTCAAGAATGTAGGGAATCTTCAAGTGAAACATTAAAAGAAAAAGAAGAAGAATTAAACAAACAGGCATTACTTATGGAGAAATATATGGACTCTGAGTCTGCATATGATTATGTTTTAAATAAATGTCAAGTATCTAATGATGCTCAAAAATGTCAATCTATGATTACAGCATTTTCAGATGGTGCTTCTTGTCAGAATTCATGGTTTCCAACATCTTTATGTACTTTTTTCTCAGATGAGAGATTAGTAGAACAATCAGTTGCACAGGAAATGCAAGATTTTAAAAATACAATTACTGATGAATGTAAATCTCAATCATCACAAAAGTTTGAAGATTGTTATAATGATGCCTATGATAAAAAATTAGAAACTTCAAAAAGAAATTTTGAAGTGTCAGCTTGGTATTGTCCAGAGAGTAAAACTTTTTGTTCAGATGATGATTTAATTAAATGTTCTTCAGCAACAGAATGTAAGGATAAAGAAGGTTTAACTTGCAAGTCTGATGATTATGCTTGTAAACTCTTAGAAGAAGAATTAGAAGAAAAGCAAAGATATACCGATAAAGAAAGATATGTTGAAACCTCAACAGCATTTGATGTTATTGCTGCTTTGATGAATCCGGATCAAAATGCACTTCTTGCATCAGAGTTGTTTGGATTTGAATCTGATTTCTCAGATTTGCCAGAGTGGCTCACTGAAGATACTGCATCTTTAATTTGTTTGGCAAAAATTGATGGCTATTTAGATACTCAAGTTGAATCGCAATTTGAAGATTCAGCAGGCAATTCGGGAGCTAGAGGTATTACACAGTATGGTTGTTCATTAGAAGATGGTTTAGAATTTGATCCTAATTCGGGTACTTATCAACCAACTGTGGGTCTGCCATGTGTTGAAGTTTTAGCTGATCTTAGAGCTGAGAGAACACCTCTTCTTCCAAATGGAGATGTACAAATTACTTATTCATATTATTTGAAATCACCACCTAATGTGAATATTTCCTATATGCTTTATACAGGATATCATTTAGAGAATCAAAGTGACTTAGAATTACAACCTCTTTTTTTACATAGAAATGGTTCTTTAGATATTCAGGTTTTAGAAGCGGGTGAAGATATTTCCGATTTTAGAGTAGCTAGGATTCCTGAGAATGGAACTTTAGCAACTCCAATAGGGGATGAATCAATTAAATTATTATTACAGGCATTTTACACTGACGGCCCATCTATTGATGAGTATGTTAGTATTATCTCTCCTGCCTATCCAATTGAAGTGGGATCTTACAGAGATCCTTTAGGACAACAAAGTAGTAGTTCTTCAGGTAGTGATAGTGCGTCAGGAGAGAACACCGACACTCAAGAGGATGAGCAATCAGAAGGGGTTGATGATGAAGATATTAGAAATAATGCATGTCAATTAATGGGTACTTGTTAATTATCTTTTCAATAATCAAAGATACATAAATTTTTCAAATTTATGAACTTCAATTATTTTTCAACAATTAAAGTAACAGGTCCATTATTTACTTGAGTGATTTCCATGTGGGCTCCGAATTCTCCAGTTTCTACTCTAAGATTTAATTCTCTTATTTTTTCAACAAATTTGTCATATATTTTTTTAGCATCTTCGGGGTTCATTGCATCATTGAATTTAGGTTTTGTTCCTTTTGTGCAATCTCCATAGAGAGTAAATTGTGAGACAATAAGAATTTCTCCTTTACTATCTTCTATATTTAATTGGAATCCTTTATTTTCCTCTCCCCAAAGTCTTAATGTTTTAATTTTATTTACAAAATAATCTATCTTATCAATTGTGTCATCTTTAGAAATTCCAAAATATACTACAATCCCCTTTTCTATTGTTCTTTCAATTTCATTATTAATAAGTATTTTAGCAGAATTTACTATTTGTATTACTATTTTCATAATAATTATATTTTATTTAAAATTTAAGAAGTTTGGGATAAATTGTTAAAGTAAACTTTATTATATTCTATTTTTTAGCATAACTATGTCTCTTGAAACAGATATGATGAAATTAGCTGAACAAAATTTACTGAATGTGTGGAATAATGACTCAAATGAAATTTATAGTTTATATTTACTTGAAGAAGAATTGTAGATACTAAAAGTACTTAGTTTTTATTTTGAATTTAGAATTATAAAGTTGAGAAAATTATTTTCTTTTTCTCATTGTTTGTGGTTTTCTCATTTTTGAAGAGTTTCCGTAACCACATGAGGAACATTCTCCTCTTTTCATGTGATA
>JAYYJK010000028.1:0-3765 GCA_036146255.1 Nanobdellota archaeon | reverse complement strand
TTGTTTTTATATAAAAAATAGAATATTTTAGACAAAAATACTAAAAAAAAGCCCATTTCAATAGAAAAAAAGAAAAATAAAGCTTAAAATAAACAAAAATAAACAAATTTAAGTTAAATTTAAGAAAAAAAAGAAAATAAACGACAAAAATAGATAAAAAAAGCAAAAAAAGCAAAAAATATGATTAAAAAACATATTTAAGTTAAATTTAAGTTAAAAACAAGACAAAAATAACTCAAATTTAAGAAAAACACACCAAATTTAAGCAAATTAGAGCCAAATAGCACATTTCGAGTAGAACTTGATACTTTTATAAAGATAAAGAGTTTATTTTTAGTATGAGCAAATTTATCTTTTCAATTGAAAAACAAGAACTAGAGGACAAGGTAAATCTAAAGTATTATTGTGTTGATGACAAAACTAATACAATTATTGAAGAATCTAGCAAAAATTATGTACTATATATTAAAAAAGAAGATTTTGATCTAATTAACATCAAATCTGATAGTATTATCTTAACAAATAAGAAATATTTTAACAAAAATAACGAAAAAGTAGTAGAAATAGAGTTTAAAAACAAAGAAATATACGATTACTTTAAAGAAAAACTCAGAGATGCCAAAATTGAAACATATGAAGAAGATTTGCCCTATGAACACAGCGAACTCATCTCAGGAGAAAAAGACATATTTGATGGAAAAAAAGGAGAACATCCTAAACTTAAGACATTAAGTGTAGATATAGAGACAGTAGGAGATGTTGAGAACCAAGAGATTGTTCTAATTAGTAGCCACTCATTTGACTCAGAAGATATGAATTTAGTATATATTAGCAAATCTGCGATGCCAAAGGATAAACTCAGTTCTATAATAAACCACAAGTATGATGAGTTTAAACCAATATTTGTAGAAAATGAAAAAGAACTATTAGAAAAATTTAAACAAGATGTATTAGAGTTCTCCCCACAATTATTAATTGGATGGAATGTAATAGACTTCGATTTTAAGGTAATTAAACAAGCAATGAAAAAATATGATATAGAATTTAAATTAAGTACATTTGAAGGAAATACTAAAATGAGAATAGCTAGAGACTTTTTTGGAAAAAGTAATTTAAGTTTTCCTGGTTTACTAGTATTTGATATTATCCAAATACTTAAAACAAATTTCATCACATTTGATGATTATAAACTAAATACTGTTGCTAAAGAAGTATTAAAAGATGAGAAAATTGATTTAGAAGACGA
Organism: Nanobdellota archaeon; assembly: GCA_036146255.1. Lineage (GTDB taxonomy): Archaea > Nanobdellota > Nanobdellia > Woesearchaeales > UBA583 > UBA583. The sequence continues at coordinate 2,519 of JAYYJK010000028.1, read as the reverse complement.
AGGAGATGCAGACCTTGGGATTAAAAATAAAATCCATGCCATTGAGAACATGCTTCAAAAAGATCCAATTAGGCTCATTGAATATAATTACAAAGATTCACTCCTTACATCAAAAATTTGTGAGAAACTTGAATTAATTGATTTAATGATCCAGAGATCCATTACAACAAATACACCACTTCTTAAAGTACAATCACCTATTGCAACACTTGATATTATGTACCTTGAACAATTACATAAAAGAGGATTTATAGCGCCAAGTAATTTTAATTTTTCCGAGATGGGAGCAATAGAAGGAGCATTTGTAAAAGACCCAACACCTGGATTTTATAATGATGTATTTGTATTAGATTTTAAATCGCTTTATCCATCAATTATGGTTACATTTAACATAGATCCTTTCTCTGTTGGAAAAAATGGCGAAATTGAAGCTCCTAATGGTGCCAAATTCGATTCAAAGGATAGTATAATGGCTTCACTTATTGAAATGTTACTTGAGCAAAGAGATTTAGCTAAAAAAGAGAATAATCAAATTAAAGCACATGCTCTAAAAATTACCATGAATTCGTTTTACGGAGCTATTGCTTCGCCAAAATCTCGATTTCACAATAGAGACGTTGGAGAGGCTATTACTTCTTTTGGTAGAGAGTTGATGTCTGAGACGATAAAATATATTGAATCTAAAGGATATATTGGAATATATGGAGATACCGACTCCGTATTTGTTTCTTGTAAAAAGGAATTTACTTCTACTGATGAAAAAACCCAGTTTGGTAGTAAACTTGAAGAGGAAATTAATGATTTTGTAGCAACATATGTAGCTAAAAAGACAAAAAGAGAATCTAAATTAATTATTGAATTTGAAAAATTATTTTCTCAATTTTTTATTGCATCAAAGAAAAGATATACTGGGTTTGATGAGTTATCTAGTAAACTAACATTTACAGGAATGGAAGCAATTAGAGGAGATTGGACAACACTAGCACAAGAATTCCAAGTGAAATTAGTAAAGTTAATTTTTCAAGGAGCACAAGAAGAAGAGATAAAAAAATTTATTATAGATGAAGTAAAAAAATTAGAATCTGGAGAATACGATTCAAAATTAGTATATACTAAAAAGATTACAAAGCCTCTCGTCGAATACACAAAAACAACACCACCCCATGTTAAAGCTGCAAGAGAACTAGACGATTTTTCAGGTAAAATTGTAAAATATGTTATGTTAGAGTCAGGACCCACACATGTGAGTTTAGTTACAAAGAGACTTGAGAGAGGAGAAAAATATGATTATAAACACTATATTGAAAAACAACTCGATGGAGTGAGTGATGATTTACTCGAACATTTAAACATTGATTTCAAGGAAGTTATTGGATCTAAAAAACAGAAATCTCTTTCTAATTTTTTTTAGATATTTCTGAATATTGAGAAAACCCAATAAAACAAAAGAGTCTAAGCCAGTTCTTTTAAATATTCAACAAGTTGAATAAAGCAAAAAAGTTTGAATCAATTTTTTGGTTAATTTTTCCATAAGAAATCTAAGGTGGCGAGTAAACTTGAAATAATAATTTTCAATAAAAGTTGATAGTAAGCCAAAGAACTATTTATCAATCACATTATATGCATCAATACCTACAAGATTTGCACGCATTGTAAGAGTTTCTTCAAGGGATAAATCAGCCACAAGAGGTTTTTTGAGAGTAGAAATAACAATATCTCTGTTTCCTACTAATATAGAGTCAAGGAAATTCAAACATTTAAAAAGTAAACTCGGATGACCTACCATATTTCTAAAAGCATTATTAAAATGGGAGTTGAATAAACTATTTAATTCAGCAATAGGAAGCGAAGTATTTCTGAAATCAAAAAACCATAGAGGAGTTTCTTGTGAACAACGAGATCCCATAATTAAGTAAGTTTTGTTCTTATGTAATAACTCATAACCTGGAAAGGAACTAGCTTTTGTTAAATAATCCAAATTAGTAGTTACAGTCCTTGAATTAAATTTACTAAAAGGAAGAGAGGATTTTTTTTCTTTTTGATGCTCCCAATTGTTTATTTGAGAATAATGAAGTATTTCTCGAGTAGATTTTGAAATATATTCAGACATAAAGATAAATATTATTTAAGATATATAAATATTTACTATAGAGTTAATAAATTAATTGTTGTGTTTATTGATTTTCCATAAGAAATCTAAGGTGATGAGTAAACTTGAAAAATTACTTAAAAAACGCATACCATAAACACTAAATTATAATGGTAAACCGTCATGGTGTGCGTTTGCCTCTACAATCCTTGTACTACCATCCTATGGTGTGCGTTTTGGTGTGCGTTTTTGATACAAAAAACGCATCTTATGATTTTTAAATATTATATAAAATGAGATATATTTTCCACTAGAAATTTAAGGTCTACTTAGTTTACTAATTATATTAGTAAGATGTGTTATCTTATTCTCAGAGTAAACTAATTTATAACTAGGTTGAATTATAATTATTATGAGTACAAAAACCATT
>JAYYJK010000027.1:0-3551 GCA_036146255.1 Nanobdellota archaeon | reverse complement strand
AACTTTATAAACCAAACACAATTTATTTTTAGTACGAGCATCTATAGTTCAACGGCTAGAATCCCGGCCTTCCAAGCCGGTGATCTGGGTTCGAATCCCAGTAGGTGCACTTAAGGAAGACTCTCATCTGAGAGTCAGGCCATATTAATTCTCAACATAAAATTAATCTTCTTGATTATTCTATATTTGTAATTTCATTACTTTAAGAGTATTCTATTAACAAACCTTTAAAAACACAAAATCATTCTTTTTTGTATAGTAATCAAAATAATTGTTTCTCATTTCATAAGAAATATTAAATTTTGATGCTATATTGTTCAGATAGATGCTAAACACATCTTCTGATACAATATACCTTTCAAAAATGGCAGAGCTTAAAAGGGAATATGTAATCCCACTAAGGAGAAAAACAAGACACGCTCCTAAGTGGAGAAGGAGTAAAAAAGCTATTGTTGTTCTTAAAGAATTTGTGCAAAAGCACATGAAATGCGAGAACGTTGTAATAGGTAAAGACTTAAACGAATTAGTTTGGGTAAGAGGTTCAAAAAACCCACCAGGTAAAGTTTCAGTGTTTACAGCAAAAATTCAAGTTGCAGGAATTGACAAAGTAGTTGTAGAAACAACTCAAGAAGGACTTGATAAACAATTAGAATTATATAAAACAGCTGCACCTGTTGTAGAAGATACAAAAGAAGAAGCTGAAGTAAAAGATGCAGAAGTAAAAGAAGTTGAAGCATCAGAAAAAAAAGAAGAAGCTAAAAAAGCTGAATCTAAAAAAGAGGTAAAAAAAGATGAGTAATCTAGTAGATTTAGTAAAAGAAATTAAAACTGTGGAACAACCAGATTGGGCTAAATTTGTAAAAACTGGAGCTCATGTAGAAAGACCACCTATGCAAGATGATTGGTGGTACTTAAGAGTTGCATCACTATTAAACAAAGTAAATAAATTTGGACCAATTGGTACAAATAGATTATCTAAACACTACGGTGGAAGAAAAAATAGAGGTCACAAACCTGATCAAAAAACTAATGCAGGAAGAAAAATTATTAGAGTTGGTTTACAACAACTTGAAGCTGCAGGTTTAATTAAATCCCAAACAGGATTAAAAGCAGGAAAAGTGTTAACTAAAGAAGGAGCTGAGCTTCTTAAAAAGGTGAACAAATAAAATGGAAGGAATCATTGTAAATTATAGAAGAGGAAGAAAAACTCAAACAACTAACCAAATGATTGTAATTATTCCAGAACATGATAAAGAAAAATCACTAGCATTAGTTGGTAAAACTGTAACATATACAGTTTCAGGTAAAAAAAATACTCAAATTAAAGGAACAATTTCAGCAGTTCACGGAAACAAAGGTGCTGTGAGAGTTTTATTTGAAAAAGGTATGCCTGGTCAAGCAATTGGAGGAGTTGTTTCAATTAATTAAAAATGGCAAAGTTAAGAAAATGGGTTGCTTATAGAAAAATTGAGAGATCTTATACAAGATACTCAAAAGTAAGAGGTAAAGCATTTGTTAAATCTAGACCTGGTAAAAAAGTAATTAAATTTGACATGGGAGACTTAAAAGGAGGACAAGATCAATTTGATTTAACTCTTCAATTAATCTCAAAAGATGCTGCTCAAATTAGAACAAACGCAATTGAAGCTGCGAGAATTTCAGCTCTAAAATTATTAGAGAAATCTTTTGGTAGACAAGGTTTCTATTTCAGAATCCAAGCTGTACCTCACCACGCAATTAGGGAGAACCCTCTAGCTGCAGGAGCGGGAGCTGATCGTTTATCAACAGGTATGAAACACTCATTTGGTAAAATTATTGGAACTGCTGCACAAGTAGAAGAAGGTAAAGTATTAATGTCAGTTTCACTTCCAAAAGAAAGTGAGGCAGTAGCAAGAACTGCTCTAAAAAGAGCTTCACAGAAATTACCTGTGAGAATTACAATTCAAAAAGCTAATTAAATCGAAAACTTTAAAAGCGAAATCGCTTTTATTTTTTTTATAGCCAATCACAACTAGGACCAGACCCTAGGATTGTACATATATATTGGCCCCATGGTCTAGTCTGGATATGATATCAGCCTTCTAAGCTGAGGATCCCGGGTTCGAATCCCGGTGGGGCCGCTTAATCAAAGCGACACATTGAGATGAGAACGTAGTTCTCATTACTTTGGTGTTTCTCTCAAGTCTCTTGGAGAAGTCTCCTGGACTCGTATGAGTTCCGGTGGGGCCGCTAACTTTGTTAGCGTGTTGTTCTACTAAGTAGGACGTCATGCTGACTCAATTTTTGTTTCTTAATGAAACAAAAATCCTAGGAGACTAGGTAAAAAAGAAAATCTTTTTAAAGGGATTTGCTTTCATAATTATTACGGACACAAATGGATTTCTTTCAAATCCCCCGATGGTGTAGTCCGGCCAATCATTTCGGCCTTTCGAGCCGAGGACCTGGGTTCAAATCCCGGTCGGGGGGCTATATAATATATTAACATAAATATTTCTACAAATAAAAATTTTAAACTAAAATATTACTTCTCTTACTAATGAAATTTCACATTGATGAAAGCTTTTATTGTAGAGTTCTCTAAAATCAAATAATAAATCTTGAATAATGATTCCTTCAGGACAAAGAATTTCAAGAGATAAATTAGTAAAGTTAAGTCTCTGATATGATGCTCTAAGAAGATTTTTTTCTTTAAAAAAATAAATGATCTCAGGTATGGATTGTATGTTTTTAACAGAAATATCTATGATATAACGAGTAAATTTAAATGCAGATGCATTTATCATTAATGAATATCCTAAAATAAGTCCCTCATTTTCCATTTTTTTAATAGAATACATGGTGGTTCTTGTACTCAATGAATTCTTTTTTGCAATTTCAGTAACTGGTGTTCTGGAGTTTTCTTCTAATTCTTGAAGAATTTTTTTATCTGACTCAGAGATTTTATTATATTGTTCTTCTGAAATACTGTAATATGAAAACTCTACATGCTTTTCTCTATCAAAAATACAATACTTTTTTGATTCTGTTAAAATAGATATTTTTTCATCAATTATCGACTCCTTTAAAATAAGCTTTAATTCGTGGTATACTTCATTGAATTTTGTAATTGAAGTAACATAAATAAATCCAATAAAATCATAATACCCTTCACAGAAATGAGAGAATTTAAAAGTGGTATTTTTTTCAATATACTCTTTAAAATTATGGTATTTTCTCCTACTAGTAAAATTAAGTTTCAAATTAAGTTGGTATCCAACAAGTCCTAGTTTAGTATAATTGGTAATTGTTTCAAATCTAAAAATAAAATCTTGTTTCTGAAATTTTTTAATAAGATAATTAGCATTTTCTTTTGATATTGAAATATTCTTTCCTAATTCCGACAAAGAAATTCTACTATTTTTTTCAAGTTCAGATAAAAGGTTAATTTCTTTTTTTTTAAGCATATGTTATCATAATTACATTTATTTATATTATTTTGTATTTTTGATAAAAAATAATGCCATATTGTTTTATATGAAATAAAAACAAATAATTATTACATGGCAAGAGAA
>JAYYJK010000026.1:0-6261 GCA_036146255.1 Nanobdellota archaeon | reverse complement strand
AATAAAAATAATGCTATGCATGTAGAAAGAATCAGACCTCCTACAATATCATAAATATCATGTCTTTTTTTGTGAATCCTCTGATAACAAACAATTACATAAATACTTACTAAAAATAATGTAAATTCTTGTGATTTGACATAAGTAAATGCAGAGAATATAATAAATGAAAATCTAGCTGAATGCATTGAAGGAAAACTTGAAGCTTTTATTTTTTCAAGTAAATTGGAGAACTTTTCTCTTTTTGGTCTTTCCTTAAATAAAAATAATCTAATTGGAATTGCAATTAAAGTAATTCCTATCAATCCATATGTCAACAATAAACTAAATTCAACTTCTCCTAAAAAGTACATTGCTAAAATTAAAACAATATAGAACTGCATACTTCCTAATTTAGAGATGATTGTAATACTCTCATCAAATACTTTGTAAATATATGAATTAATACTATCCATAAAAAAATAATCGAAATCTAATTTATATACTTTAGGAAGTGATATAATTTTCTTTATTAGTGAAAACTATAATATATAAAAACATTTTTTTCACAATAATTATGGTAAAGTCATTTCAAAGATCAGAAATTTACGAAACTTTAGAAGAATTCTTTGGAGATGCTATTACGAAAAAATCTCTACGTTTTGATGTGGTGATAATGGTTTTGATATTTATTTCTGCATTAATTTATGTACTTGAAACCTCACTTATGCAATTTCCAAATGTTATTGAAATTCTCTCATATATAGACACCGTGTTATTAATTATTTTTTCTATAGAACTTTTTTTGAGGTTTTACATTGCAAGATCTAAAAAAAAGTTTTTAACATCCCTGTATTCTTGGATTGATATCTTAGCAGTAATTCCATTTTGGTTTGGTTTTTCATCTCAAACAATAAGGATGTTTAGGTTGTTTAGGGTATTTAGGTTTTTAAGATTTTTAAATGTTTCAAAACAATATATGGAACAAGAAAAAGAACTTGATTTTAGCTTAGAAAAACTCTTTGTATTTAGGATATTTTTCACAGTATTTATGCTAATGTTTGTATCGGCTGCCTTAGTTTTTCAAGTAGAATATATGGCAAACCCTCTCATTTCTACATTTTGGGATGCTTTTTATTTTATTTTAGTCTCAGTTACAACTGTAGGTTATGGAGATATTGTTCCAGTAACATCATTGGGTAGGGCATTAATTATGCTATCAATTGTATCATTTATTGTAATTATTCCAGTACATATCACGGCTATGAATAGATATATTGCAGAAGAAAAAAAAACACTTAGGATTGCATGTAAATTTTGTGGACTAAAAAGACATCAAAAAGATGCTCGGTACTGTAGAAACTGCGGGAATATATTAAGCAAGAAAAGTTTATAAGTATATTCATATGTAAATTAGTATGAAAAGCACATTTTTTTTGTTATTGTTTTTAATTACAATTTCAAATATTTTTTCTTACACTAATATTTCTTCATGCGAATCTAATTTGGGAAATGATGATTTAAATAATATTAGTGAGAGAGAATTTAGATTAAATACCAATATCTCTTCGGGACTTAACTGTTTCTCATTTGATTCAGATGATTTGGTATTTGACTGTCAAGGAAATCAAATTAATTATACTGGAAGTAGCACACTTGTAACAGGGTTTGGAACTTCTTTAGATTCAAACATTACTATAAAAAATTGTATTATCTATGATTTTGGAATAGGAATAGATATGACCGGTTCAGGTATCATGGCTCTTAACAATTCAATATACAATGCTAGAGGTAATGCAATAAGATTTGCAGGAAGTAATAACAGTATTGTTGGGATATACATAAACAATTCAAATTTAACCTCAATTCTAATTAATTCAGTAAGTAATATTATAATCAAAGATTTTAATATTGAAAATTCTAGAGAATATGCAATTACTGGAATAAACAATGTTGTAATTGAAAATGGTCTAATTGAAAACTCCCAATTGAGCGGTTTGAGGATTTTCAATGGAGAAAATGTAACTATTGACAATGTTATCTCTAGAAATAATCAAGAATATGGGTTGGAATTAAGAGGTTCAGCACGTAATAATACAGTAGTTAATTCTGATTTTAGAAATAATGGCTTAGGAAATATCTATCTTAGGACAAATGGTGCAGATAATCCAAATAATAATACTTTTTATTCAAATATCCTTACATCAAATACTTCAATAATTGCACAATTTCAAAATTTATTTTCTCTTAATACTTGGAATTCTTCCTCTCAAGGAAACTATTGGGAAAATTATGAATCTTCTTCTATTTGTTTTGGATCACCACAAACTTGTGATTATCTAGCACTACCAATACCTGAGTCAAATTTTAATCAATCATTTTTCCCAGTAAGTAATAGTGTTGTATTATTAATTATAATTATTAGTTATTTAAGCTTTTTTTAGTGTTATCTCCTTAAAGATAAAATAAATATTTATAAGCCTCTATTCAACTAAGTGCTTAGAATATGAAAAAAGCTCTATTTTTCGATATGGATGGTGTATTAGTTGACTCTATTGAAGGAAATTTTACTGCTTGGAAAAAAGTACTCGAAGAAGTAGGGATTTATGCTTCAATGAGAGAACTTATGCTCTATGAGGGAATGAAATCAGAACTCATGGTACAAGAATTAGCTGCAACACACATGGTAGAATTATCTCTTGGAGAAATTATGCAACTTCAAAAACAAAAAAGACAACTTCAAAAACAGTATTTTGTAATAGAATCTTACCCTATTTTTGAACAACTTTTAACACTTAAAGAACAAGGACTTCATTTATCCGTTGTCTCAGGGTCTCCTAGGGAGAGAGTTCTTGAATGTCTTGAGAGATTTTTTCCAGGCATTTTCGATAATGTGATTTCTGCATGTGATGTATCTCTTGGAAAACCTCATCCCGAACCATTTCTAAAAGCCCAACAATTCTCAGGGTTTGAAGCACATGAGTGTATGGTGATAGAAAATGCGCCAATGGGTATAGAATCAGCACTAAAAGGAGGTTTTGATGTAGTAGCAATAGGAACAACTCTTCAAAAAGAAGACTTAGGGAAAGCACATTACTACACAGAAAATCACAAAGAATTATTTGATCAGCTAGCACAATTGATTGTAAACAAAGAGTTAATTCAATAAAATGAAAGCTCTTTTTTTCGATCTTGATGGAACTCTAGTTAAATCTATGGGAGCACATGTAAAATCTTGGAAGCAGTCTCTATCATCACAAGGATTGGAAACAACCGAAGAGAGATTAATGCAATTAGGAGGAGTTTCATTTGAAGACACTATTTCAATTATTGCAAAAGAAAACAATAGGAAAATTTCCTCACAAAAGAAACAAAGTATTCATGAACTAAAACAAATAGTATTTCAAAAATACCTAGACGAAATTAAACCTTATAATGTATATGATGACTTAAAAAGATTAAAAGATAAGAAATTTCTATTAATTTTAGTAACTTCAACAAAAAGAAAATTTGCACAGCATCATTGCAATAGTTTTTTTCCAGAAATTTTTGACACAATTCTTTCAGCAGAAGATTTTATCCATTCAAAGCCAAATCCAGAACCTTATCTAAAAGCATGGGAAATCTCAGGATTTGATAAAAAAGATTGTTATGTTATAGAAGATGCACCTTCAGGAATTACAAGTGGTAATGCAGCAGGAATAAAAACATTAGCAGTACTTACTTCAAATACGAAAGAAAATTTATCTCATGCATATAGAATATTTGAAACACATGCTCTTTTGTTTGATTATCTCAAATCACAAAAATAACGTCACATATATCCAAATAATTTATAAATACTCTTTATTTAGTTTTTACTAGTTTAATAGAGAATTACTTTATTTTAGGTGAAATACGATGGCATATTTAAGACAACCAATTATCTCAGTACTAGGACATGTAGACCATGGAAAAACTTCTTTTCTTGACTATATTAGAAATTCAACAATTATTGCAAAAGAAGCAGGTGGTATTACTCAACACATTGGAGCAACAGAAGTACCTAAAAAAGATTTAATCAAATCAGTTGAAGGATTCATTCCTAAAGAAGCAATTAAAGTACCGGGGCTTTTATTTATTGACACTCCAGGTCACAAAGCATTCACATCACTAAGAAAAAGAGGAGGTTCTATTTCAGATATTGGTGTATTAGTAGTTGATATTAATGAGGGTTTTAAACCACAAACAATTGAAGCAATTGAAATTTTAAAATCAATGAAAACTCCTTTTATTGTAGCAGCAAATAAAGTAGATAATATGCCTGGTTGGCAATCTCATCCAAAAGAAAAACTTTTACAATCAATTGAAAAACAAAGACAAGACATTAATTATATCTTAGAAGAAAAAGTATATGAAATCGTAGGTAAAATTAATGAATTTGGTTATGAAGCAGATAGGTATGATCGTGTGGATGACTTCACAAAAAAAATAGCAGTTGTTCCAGTTTCAGCTAAAACAGGAGAAGGAATTAAAGAATTACTCTCAACATTAGTTGGTTTAACTCAAAAATATATGGAAAAGAAATTAACTATTGAAAATGAAGACATCTCAAAAGGAGTAATTTTAGAAGTAAAAGATTATCCAGGTCTTGGAAAAACAATTGATGTAATTTTATATGATGGTATTGTAAAAGCAGGAGATCAAGTTTTAGCTTTGGATGTTGATGGTGTCCAAGAATCTAAATTAAAAAGTATTCTAAAACCAAATGAGATGAAAGAAATTAGAGATTCATCAACTAAATTTAAAACAATTAAAGAAGAAAAAGCAGCTTCAGGTATGAAACTTGCATGTCCTGAGTTCAAAGATATTAAAGCGGGGATGCCAATTATTACTTACAGAAAAAACGCAAAACCAGAATTTGTAGCTGAACTTAGAGCAGAATTAGAAGCAGAACAAGCAGACATTAATATTATCTCAAATAAAGAAGGAATTCTAGTAAAAGCAGACACTCTAGGTTCTCTAGAGGCTCTAGCTCACATATTAGAAGAACATGAAATTCCTCTAAGAAAAGCAGTAATTGGAAAAGTCACAAAAATTGATATTATTGATGCAGGGGCAGATTTAAAGAAAAATCCAAAAAATGCTTTAATCTTAAATTTTTCACAACAACTCGACGATGAAATGAAAGCAATGGCAGAAGAATATGGTGTTGAAGTAATTTCAAATGATATTATTTATAAATTAATCGAAGATGCACAAGAGTGGATTGAAAATAAAGAAAAAGAAATTGAAAGAGCACGTTTGGCTGAGCTCACTATGCCATTTAAAATTAAAATCTTACCAAATTGTATTTTCAGAGCATCAGGTCCAGCAGTAGTTGGAGTTGAAACACAAGGAGGAAAGGCACTCCCAAATGTATCTTTAATGACAGATTTTGGTAAAAAAGTAGGTTCAATTAAAACAATCAAAGATAGAGATGAAACTCTAAAAGAACTAACTCTAGGGGAGCAAGCAGCTGTATCAATTGATGACTTAGTTATCGGTAGACATGCACAAGAAGACTCAGTACTCTATTCTTTTATGGGTGAAGAAAACTTTAGAAAACTCAAAAAAAACACGGATCTTCTTTCCAAAGATGAAATTTCCACTTTAAAAGAAATCGCTGAGATTATGCGTAAAGAAGATACCTTGTGGGGATTATAAAACGCGAAGCGTATTCTTTTGGTGCATGCTTTGTTATAATTTTTTAATTTCCATTTGTTTTTAGATTTATAATTTATATAATTTTTACATTGTTCAATCTATTATTTTTTATATAAAATATTTTCAGAAAGAATTATAAATAATCACTTAGAAGTAATACTATGCAACAACACCCATTTTCTCTATCTTGTGATAATCCTATTCTCTCAAGATATGTCTACTGTTCATCTAAGTCCGTTTCAACTCAGGATATGTATGACCTAGATAGTGATTTAAAATCAGATTTTTCTTCTGTAAAATTTGGTTTCAATTATAAACCAAAAGAAGTATCAGAAATTTTATTTTTTGGTATTTCCGGAAATAATTCAAAATCGATACATGGAAAAGGAAGAACTTATCTTGGAAAAATTTGTTTAGATCCAAATAATTGTGATGAAAATGTTCTTAATAAAAAAATTTCTTATTTTAAAACACATGTTGGAAATGAAGAATTAGAAGCTATTTTGAGATATTTATCCAATTAATTTATTTTTAAAAGTACAAATTATTAAAAATAGTTAAAACAAGGTACAAAATATGATTTCATCATTTCTTATC
>JAYYJK010000025.1:0-3938 GCA_036146255.1 Nanobdellota archaeon | reverse complement strand
AAACCCTCACTAAAATATTATTTAGATACAAATATTAAATCAACCATTAGTGTTTTAGAGGAAAGAGGTTTTACAATTGATTATCCAACAATTACTATTCACGCAAATACTTCTGATATTGAAGAATTAAAAAATAGCCCAGTAATTATTGAGTTAAGTGATTTTTACGTGTATTCTGAGGGAAGCAATGTTGTACTAAAAGAAGACTTAGCAAAAGTCTATCAAAAAGATTGGCCAGTATGGGACTTCTTTTTTAGCTTCTATGAGTGGAATTCTCAAGATGCAGGAAGTTTAGAATATACCTTAAAAAATGAACTTTTTGAATCAAAATCATGTCAAGCATTAACATCAAAATGTGATTGTGAAGAAGATGGTTTTTTTACAGATCAAGTGTTAGAAGAATTAAATTTAAAATCTTCTGATGTAAAAGTTGCCTTAGATATGGTAGTCTCAGATTTAGAAGAGAAATTTGAATCTCAAAGTGTATCTTGTTCTTATGAAATTGATAAAATTAAAATTGATAATCAGGTAGAAACAGTATTTGCAAAAACCAAATCATCAGTTCTCAATGGAGGTATTATTAGCTTCTTAGAAAGAAATAGTCAAAAATATGATTATAATTATGGTGAATATGTAATTGATTACGCTTTTCCTGACACTAATGCAATTAATAATGGGTGTCCTTCACCTGTACCTTTAGAAGGAGCAATTGATAGAGTTGCAGGAGAAGGTGGAGTACAATATGTTTTACCAGAAGTTGATTTTAACAGCAATCAAATTATAAATATTAATGCAATTAGAAATGCACAAAATGAAGATGGTAAAAAATATTACTCTAGTGTAAGCTATGAGTGTACTGATGAAGAAGGAGAAAATAGTATCCAATCACAAAAAACACAACTTATCTCGGTGAGTAAAAAATTAGCTCTTTTATTTACTGTACGTTGTGAAGATTCTGCATATCTTTTCCAAGATAATACTCCTTTAGCATCTGAGGTTAGTTTAAGAATTGCAATTGGAGAAACATGTCCTGTTCCATATGAAGAAGTAGAATTAGAAGATCAAAGTATTTTTCAATGTGTTGAGGGAGAGGGACCACCTCCAATTCCAGAAGAAGGTGTATGTGAAAGTAATGCAGATTGTTCAATATGTGAGACTTGCGGAGTATTTAATGAAGAATTTGGGATTAAAACTTGCCAACCAAAACCATATGGTACAACAACAGGAGTAACTTGTGAGATTTGTGATGGACAAGGAAATACTACTCCTCTAGAAGCTGGTTTTGATGACTGTTCTCAAGAATGTCATGTATGTAATGGAATTAATGTAACTGAGGCAGCATGTCAACCAGCATCTGTTGAAAATGGTCTCTATGATCCACAAAAACCTATGACTTGTGATTCAACAGGACATTGTAATGTTTGTGGTGAAGATGGTACTTGTTCAGGTGTTGCAACAGAAGAATTTTATCTAGAAAACATTATTGACTCACAACACTGTGGAGCATGTAATACTTGTGGAATTAACTCTGATGGAAATGCAGCATGTGTTGCAAATATTGAAGATAATAATGAACCAATTCCAGGTCAAGAATGTAGAGTTTGTATGAATGGTTCAATTGAAATGGCTCCTGTTGGATATAAAGATAGTGCATTTTGTTCTAGATGTGAGACGTGTACTAATTCTGGAGCATGTGGTTTTGTGGAAGGTGCTTCTCGAGATTGGTGTCCATCATGTATGAGTTGTGGTGCTTCAGGAGATGGGGCTGCATGCGTATCAGATTCATCTAAAGATGGAAGAAGTTGTGGTCAGTGGGGTTGTATGACTTGTTCAGGAGGAGTATGTGGAGCAGATTTATCTAGAAATGGTAATGCTTGTAGAGGAAGTAGCTATGGTTGTACATTTGCATGTGAAAATGGAAGATGTAATGCAGATACTGTAGGAGATTTTTGTTCAAGAATATTTCCACCACCTGAGGGAATGGAGTGTTTAGAGAGTGTTCAAGGAATTTGTTCTGATTCTGGAAGTTGTGTTCCTCAACAATATGTACTCCCAGAAGGGCAAAAATGTTGTGGTACTGAAATATGTAGTTCAAATGAAGAATGTTGTAATTTAGGTAACTCTTGGATTTGTGGGGCATGTAATGATGAAACGACTTAAAGTTCTACTATTTAGTATTAACTTATTATTAGTTATTATCTTATCTTCAGCTGCTTATGCTTTAGATTTAGAAATGGCTTTAGTTCCTCCTTTAGTTGAACAAGGAGAATCAACCACTCTTGTATGGGAATCAACTGATGCATTATCTTGTATAGGTAAAAATGGTATTAATGGACCAATTGCACTTAATGGAGAATATAAAATCTCAAATGTAAATCAAGAAAGCGATTATGAGATTGAATGTAGTGATGAAACAACATCTAAATCTCTATCAATTAAAACAAAAATAGTTCCAACTTTTCCTCAAGGTTCTACTCTACAAGTAGGTGAGAATAAAGAATTTACAACATTATCTTCCGCATTATCTGCAGCAAATGATAATGATATTATTGAAATTGATTCAGGCACATATTCTTGTGATATAAAAGTATTTAATCAAGATAACCTAACCATTAGAGGAGTGGGCCAATCAAAGCCAATTTTAGATGCTACAGGTTGTACAATATCTAATGGAAAAGCAATCCTTGTACCTCAAGGTGAAAATATTATAATAGATAATATTCATTTTAGAGGAGCTAAGGTAAATGATAGAAATGGTGCAGGCGTTAGACTTGAATCAACAGGAGTTTCAGTAATTAAAAATTCTCTTTTTGATGGTAATGAGATGGGAATTTTATCATCAAATGTAGGTGCTACTGGTTCACAAAGAAAATATTTAATTATCGATAGTTCAGAATTTAGGGAGAGCGGTGCAATAAAATCAAATGGAGCTGTAGGTTTAACTCATAATATTTACATGACTAGTGCTTTTGTCTTTATTTTAAAAAATTCTTATTCTCATGATGTAAAACATCATGGACATCTATTAAAATCAAGAGCAATTGAAAATTATATTTTATATAATAGATTAACTGATGAATCTGCAGTATCCTCATATAACATAAATATTCCACAAGGAGGTTTATCTTATATTATTGGTAATGTTATAGAACAAGGACCAAATTCAGCAAATTCAGGTATAATTGATTATTCCTCTGAGGCAAATTCTGCAGATAATGATATTCAAAAACTCTATATCTCAGGAAATACAATAGTTGATAATAAAAAATCTTCTGGAGTTAAAGCAATTAAACTCTACAACTATAAAGACATCTCAGAAGTAAAAATAATCAATAATCTTTTTGTAAATTTAGACGAAACAAAACTAATTGAATACAAAAGCGGAGATGCCTCAGCAGTTACACATATAGAAAATAATCTCTATATTGCTGATGAAGAATTAACTAATCCAAGTACTTATCAATACTTTCTAAAAGGGAGTTCCTCTGCAATAAATAATGGAATTAATCCAGGAAAGGGTTTTGGTTTTAGTCTTTATCCTACCTATGAATATGTATATGATCTCTCATCAAAACAAAGAAGCATTTATTCACAATTAGATGTTGGGGCTTTTGAATTTAATGAAGATAATGAAGCAGTTTTTCCAGTAGTTACATTTGAAGTAAACCAGAGTTCAATACAATCAGGAGGTGCAGTTATTCTCTCTTGGGAATCACAGTATGCTCATTCATGTACTGCTTCAGGTAATTGGGGTGGAGAAAAAGAAACTAGTGGATCTCAAGAAATCTCACCAATCTACATTACAAGTACTTACACATTAACATGTTTTGGTGAAGATGATACACAGACATCTCATTTAGTAAGTGTATTAGTTGAAGAAATAGATTCAAGTGATTTAACAATTGAAATTTTATCTCCTCAAGATGGAAATGAAGTTT
>JAYYJK010000024.1:0-2610 GCA_036146255.1 Nanobdellota archaeon | reverse complement strand
AGAAAAAGAAGGATTATCTATGTCTTTATCAAGAGATTATGTTAAAATTGCTCAAAGAGAATTTGAGTTAGATTTATTAGATTTAGAATTATATTCTGAATAAATTTTATTCTAAATATTTATATACGATTATTTACAAATTATTCTATGCAAGAACTCTCTAGAGAAAAAAACAATCTAGAATTAAAAATAGATCATCTTGAAGATCTTTGGATCCTTTCTCAGTATATTTCTACAAATGATATTATCTACTCAACTACAAAAAGAAAAGTAGCAATAGGTAATGATAAAACAAAACAAGTAACTAAAATTATGTATGTTGAATTAAAAGTTCAAAAAGTAACTTTTGATACAGATATTCTAAGAGTACAAGGAGAAATTCTCAATGAAAATGAATTTACTGCTGTGGGGCAATCTCATACAGTATCTTTTTTAGTCTCAGACACAGTTAAAATTTCTAAATATAAAATTCTTAATTTTGAAGAAAAACTTCTCAAAAAAGCAATTGAATCTAAGCATTCTCTAAATTTGGGAGTTCTCATGGATAAAGATGAATTAATTGCATTTGAGTTCTCTCCTTATGGATATAAGGTTTTAGTACATGAAAAAAATCTAGGTTCTAAAAAAGGATATGCAACAATTACAATAGATGATAACAATGAGAAATATGAGCATATTAAACCTCTTTTAGAGAGATCTTATTCTACAATTATATTAGCGGGCCCAGGTAAATTTAAAAATTCTCTTTCACAGTACTTATCTTCAAAGTCTTATAGTTCTCTAACATTTGATTTTTCTGATGTTGACTCAGTATCTATTCCAAAATGCATTGCTAAAATTTCTAAATCTAATATTCTAGATAATTCTGAAATTGCAAGAGAAGAAGAATATGTTCAGGAGTTTCTTAAAAGACTCAATAGTCCAAATTCTCTTTGTGCTTATGGTGAAGATGCTGTTATTTCAAAGATAAATGAGGCAAATGTGGAGAATTTGCTTATTACAACAAAATTTATTAATAAAAAAAAAGATGATGGGTCTTTTTTAGATTTTCAAGAGTATTTAACTTTAGTAGAGCAGCTACAAGGAGATATTATTATGATTCACTCAAAACATTCGTCAGGACAAATAATTGATGGCCTAGGTGGTATTGTTTCTCTATCAAGATATTAATTTTTTTTAGTAGTAACATATATAAATACTTTAATATATTCTTGTTTATGTATTTATCAACAGCCATTATTACTGTATTACTATCACAGAACCCTTTAAATGAAATATCTTCATCTAATAATCTTTCTTCTCTTTTAGAAAGTACTGTTACTATTGAAAAAAATGTTGTTGATTCTTCTTTTGAGAGAATTCCTTGTCATTATTTAGGTTTTGATAATTCTTCAGTTACTCATTGTTACATTGGAGTTAAAGATAACAAGAATACAGAAAAATTATTTGCTGTAAAAAATAATTATGTTTTTTAATCATTAATTTAAAAATCCTCCTTAACTTAATTTATATACTTTTATAAGAATTATACTTTCACAAAATTTATCTTACTGTTATATGAAATAAAAAAATTAAGTGAAAATATATTTAGAAATTAAAAATTATATAGGTGGTATTTATTCAAATACCATTCTCAAAAAGCAGAGCTTTTCGGACGATTTTTGACTAATTGTCAAATACCATTTCTTTGAGGATTTTTTGTTTAAGGGCTGAGTGTGACATATATCCACCATATGCTCTTGAAACTGTTTTTTGTGACTTGTTTAGATTTTTAAATTGTCTATTTGTAAGTCTAGGTATTCCTCTCAGTGGCTTTTTAGTCACTGCACATTTTGCAATTGATCTGTTTCTTTGAACGTAATGAGTAGTGTTAGAACCACCAGGTAATCTAACTTGTACTCTTTTTAATCTTCTACTTTTTAGTACTCCTGAAACCATAGTAAAAATAAATGATATTTGCTTTATAAAGCTTTTCTCATAATTATATTTATAAATATCGGGAAATATATCAAAATATGAAAGTATACCACTACACTAACCCTTCAAATTTTAGTCAAATAAAATATGAGGGTCTATCTCCTATGAATTATAATTTCATATTTGCCTTACTTTCACCAAAACCTTTAGAATGGATTGAAAATCCACTTTTTCCTAAATTCTCAGAGATGTTTAAATTAATTTATCTAAAAGAATATTCTCTTTTAGAAATTGAGTTAAATAACGAAGATATTAAATCTGCTTTTGTTAGGGATGCAGCACATAAGATGAAATATGAGAGGGTATTCAAATACGATCCAAATACTTTCCCTTCTCAGTATAATTACTCTTCTGAGCAAGAAGCATTTGATAAAATGAAAAAAACAACGGTTCCTTTATCATTTTACTTAACTCATTTCAAAGATTTAAACTATTGTATTCCTGAAATATTGCTAACAAAGCCAGTTTCGCCGAGCAAAATTAAAAGAATTTCGCAATAATGATAATCTAGTCACTAGATGACAATCAAAAAATATATAAATACACTTCAATAAAATTACTTATCTATGGCAACAGGTAAAGAAAAAATTTTATCTAAAAAATTACTAGACAAAGTAGTTGTTAGTAAATCAG
>JAYYJK010000023.1:0-17634 GCA_036146255.1 Nanobdellota archaeon | reverse complement strand
TAGGAGAGTATAATACTCTATCAAACATAATTAAACCTGTATCTTTATCTACTTCATACTTTACTCTAGATCCTTTAGAGATTTCAATTACAGCTGTAAATTCTTCTGAAGATTTTCTATCAACATCATGCCATAAATTAACCATTTTCTGTAGTATAAAGGTAAAGTCCCATGTTTATATACTTTGTTGTTACATATTAATTTGATTTACTAAAGCTTAAATTAAGAAATACACTTCCCTCGTCTTCTCCATAATTAAACAAAGAACTATTATCCCAAAAAAAATCTAAAGTCGAATTTAATGATTTATTTATCCACAAGAACATTCTACACTCCTCCACAGTTTTTAGCATAAATTCCACTAGAAAAAAATGCTATTATGAAAACCAAACATATTATTCGTTTCATAAGATTGTCTATAAAAATAATTATAAAATAATTTTGAGATAAAAAATCATCAAAATAAATTTTTGGGATAACAAAATTTGGATTGGAAACCCCAATGTGTACATTTATTGAGTAAAAAAATAACTTAAAAATCATAAGAAAAAAACAAGATTCATTAACTTTTATTCTGTCATTAAACGTAAAAACACTATCTTATATAAGAAAAAAAATAGAATTAACTATAAGTCAAACCAATAAGAACTTATTCTAAAATTCAAACAAAAAATGATTTTACCAAAAACTGAAGCTAAAACAAAAAAGAATCCTGAGCTAACGAAAGCAGAAAATGCCTTTATTGAAAATATGTTAAAAGGAACATATACAAAATAAAAATTTTTAACTAAATCTTAAATTTTTCTCCCAATTATCTCTAGTCTCACATACCAAACTCACTTATTTTTGTGGCATCCTTGAAAGTGATCATTTACAACACCAACCGCTTGTAAATAAGCGTAGATAATGGTTGAACCTACAAAGTTCATTCCTCTTTTTTTGAGATCTTTTGAAATGGTATCAGATAAAGGAGTTGTTACAGGTATATCTATTACCTCTTTCCAATTTCCTTTGATAGATTTATTATCTACATAATCCCAAAGATACTTAGAAAAAGAACTAAATTCTTTTTGAATTTCAATGAACACTTTTGCATTTCTAGTAGCTGATCTCACCTTTAATTTATTTCTTACAATCCCAGGATTTTGTAATAATTCTTCAAATTTATCTTCACCATACTCAGCTACTTTATGTACGTCAAATTGATCAAAAGCTTTTCTATAATTTTCTCTTTTATTAAGAATTGTCTCCCACGATAAACCCGCATGAGCACCCTCTAGAATAAGCATCTCAAAAAGAATATGATCATCATAAACTGGAACTCCCCACTCTTCATCATGATACTTTGCATACACTTCAGAATGAGATCCAAAACAACGAACTTTATTATCTATTACTTGTTTCATTTTATTTAATTAGGAGATACAAGAAAAAATTCAATTTGTCTCTGCTATCTTGTTTTATTTTCTATTAAATTTACAATAAAAAACATAATAAAATTAAATATATAAATATATTACAATCTTAATCTTGCTTTGGAGGACTATAAATATGAATTGCTTTACCTTCGACAACTTCTGCTGCTTCAGACAATCCTTCTGAAATAGTAGGATGTGGATGAATTGTAAGTGTCAAATCTTTTACAGTAGCTCCCATCTCAATAGCAAGAGTTGCCTCAGCGATAATTTCTGATACATGAGGGCCTGCTGCATGAACACCAAGAACTAAATCTGAACCTTCTTCAGCTACAACTTTAATAAAACCATCTGCTCTATCAAACATATGTGCACGAGCTAAAGCAGCATAAGGAAATTTCTTTTCAATTACTTTAATTCCTCTTTGCTCAGCTTCTACTTTTCTCATACCAACAGAAACTAATTCTGGATCATTAAAAACAACTGCAGGGATTACCTGATTATCGAAGTAAGTTTTCTTACCTGCAACTACTTCTCCAGCAACTTTTGCTTCAGCAGATGCTTTATGTGCAAGCATTGGGTTCCCTACTACATCTCCGATTGCTAAAATTGAATCAATATTTGTTTTTTGTTGTTTATCAACTTCAATAAAACCTCTCTCATTTATATTAACTCCTGCTGATTCTAAATTCAATCCTGAAGAGTTTGGTTTTCTACCAACAACTACCATTACTTTATCTGCCTCAATTGATTCTTGTTTACCTTCGCTCTCAAAATGAACAATAACTCCTGAATCTGTTTTATCACATCCTGTTGCCTTTGAATTATAATGAATAGTTACTCCAAATTCAGGTAATCTTTTTGCAACAACATCAACAATATCTTTATCCATAACTCCAATAAGTTGTTCTGTTCCCTCTAAGATATGGACTTCTGATCCTAATTTACCATACACTGTACCAAGCTCTGTTCCAATATAACCGCCACCAATAATGACTACTTTTTTTGGAACTTCTTGTAAATTAATTCCTTCATTTGATGAGATTACTTTATCTCCATCAAATTCAAAACCTGGAATTTGAATTGGAGAAGAACCTGTAGCTACAATTGCATGTTTAAAAGAAATTGTCTCAACATCACTTTGTCCAGAAATTGCCAGAGTATTTTTGTCTTTAAATGATGCAACTCCCTCTATTACTTCAATTCCATATTTATCAAAAAGACCTTTAATACCCCTCTGCATTTTAGAAATAATACCTTCTTTCCATTCATTCATTTTAGAAAGATCAATATTAATATCTTTTGCAGAAATACCCATATTTTCTAAGTCTTTTAAAACATTAAAATAATCTGAGGAAGTAATCAAAGCCTTAGTTGGAATACACCCTACATTAAGACAAACACCTCCTAGTTTTTTTTCTTTTTCAATAACCATAACATCAAGTCCTTGTTGTGCTGCTCTAATTGCTGCAACATATCCACCCGGTCCTGAACCAATTACCACTACATCTGTTTCTACTGTTAAACTTCCAACTACCATTAGCACATCACCTCAAAAAAGACATTAGATTTTTCGCCTGAGACTCCTAGACTCACAGCTCCTTGAATTCTCGTTTTCAAATTATTTGAGTTTATTTTTAATTTTTTCATTTTTTATTTATAACCCCATAAATAATTTTAGTGGATCTTCTAAAACTTCTTTTAAATCTTTGAGAAACTTAGCAGCTTCTGCTCCATCTATTACTCTATGATCAAATGTCAGTGAAAAAGTAACCATATCTGCAACATCAATATGATCTAATCCCTTAACAACTGGTTTTTTAACAATTCTTCCAATGCCTAGAATTGCTGCTTGTGGATAATTTAAAATTGGAGTAAAAAATTGTCCCGCCATAGATCCAACAGAAGTAATTGTAATAGTTCCTCCTGATTGTGAAGTTGGTTTTCCTGCTCTTGCATCCCCTGCAATTAAGATAACCTCTTTAGCTAAATCCATAATTGATTTTTTATCGATGTCTTTGATAACTGGAACCATTAAACCTTTTTCAGTATCAACTGCTACACCCATATGAAAATCTTCTCTGAGGTGGAGTTCTTCTTTTTCATCATCTAAAAGAGCATTAAATTTTGGATATTTTCTTGCAACTTCCACAAAAGCTTTCATAAAAAAAGGTAGATATGTTAATTTAACCCCTTCTTGTGCCATTGCTTCTTTTTCTTTAGCTCTGAGTTCAACTAATTCTGTAACATCAAATTCTTCACACATTGTAACCTGTGCTGTTTTCTCTAAAGACTTCATCATATTTTTAGCAATAGCTGATCTAATTCCTGTTTTATATGAAATAATTCCTGAAGCCTGATTCCTATCAATAGTTTGTGAACTAGGCTCCTGTTTCACAAGTTCATTTGTACTCATAGTTTGAGCAACTTCGTTAC
This sequence comes from Nanobdellota archaeon, assembly GCA_036146255.1. Taxonomy (GTDB): domain Archaea; phylum Nanobdellota; class Nanobdellia; order Woesearchaeales; family UBA583; genus UBA583. The sequence continues at coordinate 13,783 of JAYYJK010000023.1, read as the reverse complement.
TAGCTTGTGTTTTTTCAATCATCGGTGCTGCTTTATTTTTATCTTTACTCTCTTTTGCTCTTCTAACATCTTCTTGAGTTACTCGAGAATTTTCTCCTGTTCCTAAAACAAATTCAATGTCAACATCTAACTCCCTTGCAAGTGCTCTTACACTTGGAGTTGCAATCACTCTTATATTTTGATTCTGAGTTTCATGAACAAGTGAGTCACTAGTCTCTTGACTCACATTCTCGCTTGTCTCTTGACTAGGAACTTGAGACACATCCTCTCTCGTCTCATGAGTCTCAGTTGCACTTGCGCTCTTTCCTGTTTCTTTAAGGTCTGACATTAAAATTTGTCCATGGTTTCCAGATCCTTTAATCGTAGATAAATCAATTCCTCTCTCTTTTGCCGCATGTTTAACATTAGGCATAGCAAGAATTTCCGAAGATTGAGATTGAGGCTGAGCTAAAAGTGTTTCTTGTAATTGTTCTTTAACTTCACCAGTACTCTCTTGGCTTTGGGCCTGATTTGACTCTTGACTCACAAGTTCGCTTGGTTCATTTTGGTTTTTATTTATCCATTTTTTCTGAACTGCATCATAAAATGTAGAATCTTTTTTACTCTCATCTTTTGGAGGAATAGAACTTACATCATCAACTTCCTCAATAGAAAAATTTGCCTCTTTGGCCTTAGTAGTTTCTTCAACACTTGCTTCTTGACCTTGGACCTCTTTTGACTCTTGACTCACATTTTCGCTAGCCTCATTATTGTTTTCATCAATTCTCATAAAAAGATCTCCCACATCAATCATATCTCCCTCATTACCTACTAACTCAACAACTTTCCCTGAAACTGGTGCAGGAATACCAACTGTTGCTTTATCTGTTTCAACATCAGCTACTGAATCATCAACTTTAATAGTATCTCCTATCTTTACTTTCCATGTAACTAATCTTCCTTCTGCAATTCCTTCTCCTACATCAGGAAATTTAAATTCGTATGACATTTTAATCTAATAAAATCTCAAAATCAATACTTATAGAGTTTCTTCATCGTTATTTAGTAGAGAAAATACAAATTATTAAAAAACAAAAAACAGACAAAAAAATATGAATAAAAAATTACATTATGCTAGTTTAGGAAATAATGTTTCATTACAATCTATACTTGAACTTCAAAGAAAAATATGTGATTTTTATAGACAATATCCCGGAGTTAACTGTATGTATTCATTTTCTCCAAAACCTACTATTACACTTGGTAGCTATCATCAAGATAATAAATTACATCCAAAATTAAATTCTGAGATAATGCAACAAAAACCAGGTGAAACAAGAACAAAAAATATGTTTCAATTTCTTAGAAATAATTTCGATAAAACATATGAAATCATAGATAACTCTCATGAAAGACCTGGTGGAAGTACATATAATGGACCGGGACAACTTAGTTTTTTTTTTAACTTAGATCTTAAAGATTCACCTGTTAGTTTTGTAACATTAAAAAAATTCCTCGACCAATCAATGATTGAAACCTTACAAGTATATAGGCCTGATTTGAAATTTAAATATGGAAAACAAATCGATATATATACAAAAATTGATGAAGAAAGATTAAAAATTGCTTCACAAGGTTTTAGGATTGCAACAAATGAGTCAAAAGTTGAACATACTAGATATGGTATTACATTTCATCTCTCTGAAAAATCTGTTGAACCATTTGATTCTTTAATTCTTCCATGTGGTATTGAACCTCACGAAGGTAGAGCCACATCACTAGAGAACTTAATTGGAGGTCCTGTAAATCAAGAACTCTTTGAAAATAAATTCTTAAATATTTTCTCTAAAAAATTAAGCTTAAATGTAGATTCAAGCAAGATAATTTCTCAGGCCATAGAAAAAGAATTTGAAGAGATAGAGAAAAAATCAAAACTTAAATAACCAATTATCAGATTGTAAAAAATCTTTTTTTTCTTGTGCCATAAAAATTTCTTTCTCTGTAAAAGATTGTTCAAAATAATCTAGACCTTTTAAAAAAGATTTTTCTAAATGTTTTTTTAATTCATCAAAAGAAACTGAAGAGAGATCAGAAATAGAAGTTACTTGCTTATCCTTTTCTAGAATTTTTTCTTGTTTTTGGTGATCATTTTCAGGTTTTAATAAATCATTTAAAATAGTTTTATCAACATCAAATAAAAGTGTTCCATGTAATTGAATTACTCCATTATCTTTTCTTATAGCCGAACCAGAAATTTTTCCCTTCTCTGTCATAATATCATTAATTGGTTTATGCCATGATTTTATTCCTATTTCTTTTAAAGCATCAATTATCTTTGAAGTACCATATTGATAGATTTCCTGTAAATTTTTACCATCAAAAAAATTCTCTGGAACTGTAATTCCCCAACTTAAATCATGACGAGATAAAAAAGTAACTCCTCCTGAAGATTTTCTTCTAAGAATTGCAATATTATTTTTTAGACATTTTTCAACATCTAGAACTCCTCTAATTTTCTGAGAATAACCTACATTAACACAATCTCTATCCCATCCCGTAAAAGAGATAACTCCATTTCCAGTTTCTTTTACATAATCTAAAACCACATCATTTAATGCAATTCTTTCATAAATATCATAATATTTAAAGGGAAAGTATCTCCACTTCATAAAAAATATAAGAAAAAAGAAGAATATAAATATTTGTAAAAATTAAAGTTAAAAATCAACTACTTCTTTGATTTTAGTTTTGATTCTTGTTGTATTTGGTAAAAAGTATTTTTCAAGTGCAAATTGTGGAAAAGGTAAATCAAATGCAGTAACTCTTTTAACTGGTGCCTCTAATTTTAACACACATCTCTCTTGAATCTGGGCTACAATCTCAGATGATAATGAACAAGCCCGAGTTGCTTCTTGAACAACAACTGCTCTTTTAGTTTTCTCAACTGATTTAACAATTGTATCAATATCAAATGGCCACAAAGTTCTTAAATCAATTATCTCACAACTCACATCTCCTAATTCATCAACTGCTTTTTTAGTAGCTCTAGTCATAGCACCCCAAGTAACAATAGTCACATCACTTCCTTCTTGAACAACATTTGCCTTACCTAATTCTATTTCATAAGCCTCTTCAGGAACTTCCTCTTTAAATGATCTATAAATTGATTTTGGTTCTAGAAATACTACAGGGTTATTATCTTTAATTGCAGCAATAAGTAAACCTTTTGCATCTTTTGGACCTGATGGCATAACTACCTTAATCCCTTGAGCATGAATATAATATGACTCTGGACTCTCACTGTGATGCTCCAAAGCCCTAATCCCTCCAGCACATGGTGCTCTTAAAACCATTGGAAGTGATGCAGTAGAATTAGATCGTTGTCTAAATCTTGACATATGTTGAATTACATGATGAAGTGCTTGATATGAAAAACCCGAGAATTGCATCTCACAAACAGGTCTCATTCCATTAATTGCAAGTCCAATTGATGAACCAACAATTCCTGCTTCTGCAAGAGGTGTATCTACAACTCTATCTTTTCCAAATTCTTCTTGAAGTCCTTCAGTTACTCTAAATACTCCTCCATCAACTCCAACATCCTCACCTAGAACTAACATATTGTCATGTTCTTTCATTGCAAGTTTCATTGCCGAGTTCAATGCTCCAACCATATGTTGTTTAACCATTTTACTTATTACCTCCTTTATTTATTTCTTCAATTTCTAGTTCTAGCTCTGCTTGTTGTTCTTTTAACATCCAAGGCATCTCTCCTTCAAACACATCTTCAAACATTTGTTTATATGTTGGTGCTTCAACATTAAGTCCACCTTCAACTGCTTCTTCAACTTCTTTAGCAACAGTCTCTTCTACCCAAGTTTTATAATCCTCTGACCAAGTACCAATTGCTTTAAAATAGTTTTGAAGTCTCTCAATTGGATCTTTTTTAGCCCACTGAGCTTTTAATTCATCTGATCTATATTTTGAAGAATCATCTGATGTTGTATGATCTCCCATCCTAAAAGTTTCAGCTTCAATAAGAGTCGGACCTTGTCCCTCTCTTGCCCTAGTCAAAGCCTCACTTGTCGCCTTGTATACTGCTAACACATCGTTACCATCAACTTTAATTGCATTCATATCATATGCAAAAGCTTTTTGAGCAACTGTTTCTGAATTCATCTCACCTGATGTTGGTGTTGAAATTGCCCAACCATTATTTTGACAAAAAAATACAACTGGTAATTGAAACTGTGCTGCAAAATTAAGTGCTTCATGAAAATCTCCCTCAGATGTTGCACCATCCCCAAAATACACAATTGAAGCTGATTTTTCTTTTTTTAACTTAGATGCCCAAGCAATACCTGTTGCATGTAAACACTGAGATGCAATTGGAATTGCAGTAGGAAGTGCATGTGCCTTTGTCATATCAGCATAAGCTCTAGTGTCCCCATTCCAGGATTGAACTAATTTTTTTCTATCAGCTCCTCTTGCGATAAAAACACCCATTTCCCTAAAAGAAGGAATAATCCAATCTTCTTCTTTAAGTGCCATCCCTGATCCAATCTGACTTGCTTCTTGTCCCTTCGCCTGTGCATAAGTCCCAATTTTTCCTGTTCTTTGTAAATTGAAAAGTTTATCATCCATAGTTCTTAAAAGAACCATTAAATGATACATCTCTTTTACTTTATCCTCATTTAACTCTTTAGGATATAAATCATGATCTACTTGACCATCTTGAGTTAAAACTTGCATGTAATCTAATGAACAAGTTTTGATTTCTTTTCTCACCATTCTAATAAATCTTAATACTTTAAACTTATAAGAAATTAGTGCTATTTTAAAGTGGAGAATTAATAAAAACTATCTTCCAAAAAGTCTTCTCCAAAAACTTTTTGGACCTGTTGGAATGGGTTGTAATTTTTTAGATTCTAATGAAAAGTTATTTGGAAATTGTTGACCTTCTCCTGCATCATAGTATAATATTTCTCCTTTTGTTAGCTCAAACTCCTCTCGTGTTGCTTGTGGAATAGTTACACCAAATAAAATTCCCGAACTAACAGAATTTACTTTTTCATGATTTGCTTCAATTTCTCCAAAAGTGTATTGTTTTCCATTAAGCTCAAATGTACTTCCTGATTTTAATTCTCCTTCAACAACTTTTCCTGTTAAAACAACACCTACTCCTCTAATAAAATATATCTCATTTACTTCTATTGATGCCATCTTACTTTCTCTTTTTTTTTGGTTTATCACCATTGAGTCTTCGAAGTTGTTTCTTTACTTCAAATCCTAAAATAATTAGTAAAATAACATTTACTAATGCCCAGAAAATAAGTGAACCTGCAAAACTTCCAACTTTTAGAGGAATGAATGAATATTCAAATGTAAGTACATTTGGAGAATCCTGTTCTAAAGAAAAAGCTGCACTATTTCCTTCAATTGAAGTATTCTCATTTTCATAACTCAAATACGTAAAAGATTTGCCTTCTGGGATTTCAATCAAAACATCACCATCCAAAATTGGAACTCTTGTATCTTCTTTTAGAGGAATTTCAACTCGTTTAAAAAAAATTCCTGATGATTCATATTCTAAGATATATGTCAAAGTAATTTCATATTCAAAACCAGGTAAAATAGGTTGAAAAATATCTAAAACAATTGAAGTATAATCATTTGTTTTAACAACCCTAGATCTAATATCATCATCATATCTATTCTTTGCAGAATACTCGATAATATTGAGAGGATTCTCAGAATCAGCATTGAATATTTTAAACTCTACCTGGCCTGGAATAATTCCCGAATCATGTATATTCCTAATTGATATATGTTTTTCAATTTGAATAGTGCTATCATCTAAAATAGTTACCACAGAATCATATTTTGTAAATTGTTCAACTTCATAAGAAAAAATAGAAGACATTGAAGCAACCACAAGTAAAAACACTAACAATCGTTTAATCATAATAAAAAACAACTATATAAATTTATATACTTTTGTAAAAATATATTCCAGTTACTCTAAAACAAATCCTGCTTGTGCTAAATCATCAAAAGAATAGTTTCCATTCATCTCTAAAATTGCAGAAATATAAAAACTATTACTTTGATTTAAAACACCAAAATTTGATGAAAATGTTGAATTTGAACTACTTGGAAACAACTCGTGACGATACAACATAGTAGAAACATTATTAATTAATACGTTCTCAAAAGATTCCGATACACCATAATATGTTGAATTCGTATAAGAGAGATTTAACAAAGTTGAGAAACTTGAATAATAACTAAATAGAATTAAAGATTTATTCAAAGGAGTTGAATAGTTGTTTTGGTTACTAATTCTAAAATCAACTTGAAATAAATCATCTCCTAGCCTTGAGACAAATCTTTCATATTTTATCAAAGATGTATTTGTGTTTTGATCAGTAATTTCTGGAGCATAAGTAAAAAACAGTGTTGAATTTTTAACTTCTAACGTTTCTATATCTATTACTTCAACATATAATGAATTACTTCCTACAACTGCACTCAATGTTGAAGTATAAGAACTACAATTAAAACATGCATCAATAAACCCCCCACCATTTAATGAATAAGAAATATTTGCATTTTTTGATGTTAAAATATCAATTGGAACTGTTGAAATATTGTATGTTGCATTTTGTGGATCATTAATAGATAATATAAAAGGAATGACTACTGGAATAAATACATTTAAACTTACATCATCATTATCATAATATTGACCACTATCTGCGCAATTGTCATTCTCACCATCCCAATCAACAATACATCTAAAATAATGAGTCCCTGAAAGGTTTGAAACTTGAACTGATTCTGTAAATGAATAAGCATTTCCATTAGGAGCATTTCCTGAAAAAATTTGAATCCAAGTCTGTGTATTATAATAATATAAATACTGTTCAGTATTTGCATTAAATGGATCTACAAAACAAGTTACATCAACAAAGGTTCCTCCTTCAACAGAACTCATATTTACTTCAACTTCATCAACGTGCTCATCATTATCACCTCCAACACTTGTAGGACAAGAATCAAAAGTATTATCTCCTTCTGCTGAAGCAGGCCATAGTGAACAATCTTCTCCAAATGTATCTGTACATGTCCTTCCCGAAGTATTAATTGTCGCATCTCCTTGAGTAAAATTAACTCTAAAGAAAATTACTGTAGAGATAGTCTCTAATGTCTCATCATCAATTGCAGTTACATTTAATGAATAATTACCATTTCTAAATAAAAATGTATTTGAATAATTTGTACATGTAGTACAAGCAGTAACAAAAGGGTTTGAATCTAATGAATATCTAATAGTTGCATTTTTTGATGTCCTAAACGTATAGCTTAATGTTGGATTTGTATATTCTAATTCTTGAGGTTCTAAAACAATTAATTCAAATGGTATAACTTGTTCTTCATACACAGTAAAACTTACATCATCATTATCATAATATGAACCACCATCAGCGCAATTGTCATTTTCTCCATCCCAATCAACAATACATCTCACATGATGAGTTCCTGGATTTGCAGTAATTGGAACTTCTACAGACACATTATGAATATTTCCATCAGGTGCATTTCCAGAATACAGCTGTGTCCAAGAAACACCATTATGATAATAAATATATTCTTCTGTTCCTGCACTAAAAGGATCAAAATAACATGTAGCATTTAAAGAATTTCCAATATAAATTGAACTCTGTGAAACCTCTGCTTCTAAAACATTTTCATCACCTACCCCTCCAATAGAACTAGGACATGTATCAAATGTATTGTCCCCTTCAGATGCTGCAGGCCAAAGTGAACAATCAAATCCAAATGTATCCGTACATGTTCTCCCTGAAGTATCTACAGGAGGGTTTACAAAATCATTAAGAACTTCAAAATCTTCAATCCATCTATCTTGATCTCCTGTTACAAGATCTATTGAAACAACTTCTATTGTATGGTTTCCTTTTGTAAGAACTGTATAATCATCAAAATTTGTACAGGAAGAACATGCTTGAACCCAAGGAGATGCATCAATTTTATAAGAAATATTTGAACTCACAGTTGTTGAAATATTAACAAGAACTGCAGCACTAACATATTGAGTATTTTGAGGAGAATGAAGTGTTAAAAAAGGACTCCTCACAGTAATTCCAACATCATCATTATCATAATTTGATCCTGAATTTGCACAATTATCATTTTCTCCATTCCAATCAATAATACATCTAAAATAATGAGTTCCAAGAGTTGAACCTATAGTTGTACTTGCTGTAACTTCATGAAAACTCGAACTTGGAGCATTACCTGAATACAACTGAATCCATGACGCTCCATCATAATAATAAATATATTCTTCATTTCCAGTTCCCCATGGTTGAAAAGAACAAGTAACATTAACTTCAGAACCTGGATATGCATACTCTGAGGAAATAGTTACTTCATCAACATACTCATCACCTGCATTACCCCGAGAATTAGCACAAGTATCAAAAGTATTATCGGGTTCTGCTGATGCTGGCCATAAAGAGCAATCTTGTCCCCAAAAATCACTACAAGTAAAAGTAGTATCTGATAAAACAATAGGATCTATTGCAAACATCCAAGATCTATTCTCAAAAAACAAAAAATCAATAGAATCTAAAAATAGTTTTGCCTTACCTAAAGAATATAAATAAGGAGTAATCAAGGGAGTTTGTGCACTATAAAAAGGAGTAAAAGAATTAGTAATATTAAACCATCTTAAAAATGTATACTCTCCTTGTGCTTCTATCTCTTGAGCATTACTCTCAATAATATCAAATGAAGAAGGGACCCTTTCTTCAAAATTACTTGTAGATAAATCTCCCAAATTTAAAGAAAATTCATTTGTAAAAGGTCCAAGCCAAGGATCTATTGTTGCAGGCACATCCCTAATAATTTCATAAGAAAGAGTTGGAACAATTGACACATAACTATTCCTAAATAATTCTATATCATAAACTTTTGTTTGAACATAAAAATCATATGTTCCAACTTCACTTGCATTAAAATAAGCAAAATACACTCCGTGTTGTTTACTTTCAATAACACTTCTTAAATCTGAACTTAAAATAAATGTCTCATTTGAGGGAGAGGTAACTTCTAGTGAAATATTTGCTGAAGAATAAAGATATCCCTCAGGGTCTAAAACTACAATAATTACCTTTACAATATCATCTTTTTGATAAAGTGATTTTTGAGTATTTAATGAAACTAATCCATAAGCAAATAATTCTGAAGAACCATTTTCATGTTCAACTAAGTAAACACCAGGTTTTGGGTTTTCTTGAAAAGAAGAATCCTTTCTAAAAGCTAGTAATTCATCTTCAGTAAAACTTTCATTAAGTTCTTTTGATTCAAGTAAAAAAGAATTTTTAATTCTTAATGTATTTTCTTCATCAACTAATGCAAGTGTTGTTGAATCAAGAGATATTTCTTCATTTTTTTTAAGTAAAATTTCTTCTTCTTCTCCATTTAAATTTACTTTAGTTACCTTCTTAAGTGAAGTTGATGACTTAACATCTTTTAGGGAGGAGTTAAAAAAAATAGTTGTATCTGTTTTCTTCTTTTCTTTTTCAAGCTTACCTTCTTTAACATATTCTAAAGAAGTATTTTTTTCAGAATCATCTACTAAAAAATCATTATCTTGTTTTTCCTTATCTTCATATACTAAATCAAAAGAATATTGTTTTTCTCCCAAACTGGAATATATATTTACATAATAAGTTCCAAGAATAAGTGCTTTAGTTAATTCAACTTGAAAATTACACGTATCTTCACAATAAATTGAATATGATTCTCTCAGATCTAATGCTGAAGAAGGCACTATTTCTACTTCAAAAAAATCAGGACTATTTGTAAAAATATCCCCCACCAAAATTGCAGAAGTTGAATTTGAATCTAATAAAACATTTTTTGGTAAAAAAAGAGAATAATCTTCGACATCTTTTGATTTAATTTGAAAACTCTCTTCTAATGTATAATACTCTCTATTAAAATTTCCAACTAATTCTAATGTATGTTTTCCCAAAAAAGTTCTTTTAATTATTTGTGATTTTATACAAACACCACTACATTTAAATTTATCATAAGAAATTTCTAAATTATTTTCATTAAAAACAACATAAGAAATAAAATCAATTTCTCTATCTCCTTCTACAAAAATAGTATATGTAATTTCAATTCCTTCATTAGTATAATTATATGAATTAAAAGATAAGGAAAATGGTTGCTCTATTGTAGAATAAGAGATAGAATACAAAGAACATAGTATAATAATACATAAAAATATTCTCATTGAAATCTTCATAGAAGATTTCAAGATAATACTACTTTTAAAGTTACGTTGTCTAAAAAAAGAAAAACCAAAATAATAGAAAAAATATCAAAGAAAATTAAATAATAGCTTAAAAAAATAGAAAAATAATGTTAAAACATTACATAAATAATACTAAAGCTCCAATCACTAGAGCTAAAACTCCTAAAATATACTCTACTTTTGCTGATGCAAAAGAATAAGCCCCTTCAACAACAACTGCTTGAGTTCCTCCTACTTGACCAACAGCAAGAGGGTCGACTCCCGTTAGGAATAAATCATCAAAGTTGAACTCACCTGAACCTGAAACATTATATGTTAGTGTCCAAGTATTATTTACATTTGAAGCACCTCCGTATAAATCAAGTGATGAATTTGAAGGGTTACCATTTGCAAGAAGCGCAAACTGATACATTGTACCATTGTAAATTGGGTCAACTAATGTTGCATTTGTCTCATCAGTAGTATACCATGGTGAAATTGAATAGACAAATGGTGATGTTAAGGTAAATGTGTTTGGAATAAAGTTATACACTTGTACTGCTTGATCTGCAGGTGTTGGTGATGAACCTAAATTAGTAACTGTAATTAAAACATTAAAGTTATTATCACTGAGTCTAGTAATATTTCTAGAAATTTCTAACCAATAACCTGTTGCTAAATAAAGCTCTTTAATATATACAACATCTTGTCCATAGGAAACTGATCTATTTTGAATTTGAAGTCCATCATCAATAACTAAAGCATCAAAATCCATCCAAACAATAGGTGATGAACTAAAAGTATAATTAAAATTCCACTCTGAACCTGAATTATTCCAAGGTACAGTGGATGAGTTTAATAGTACATTTGGAAAGTAATCATTAGTTAGGGTTGTTCCTGAAATTGTATCATTATCAATAATAGATGGGTTTGTAAAACCTGTTCCTGTCCCATCTCTCACTGATACCCATAAAGAAACTTGAGTTAAGTTAACATCAATGTCCGTAGGGTTTGAAACTTCTGAAGTAATTTGCCATGTTGCATTATCTCCAGTTAAAGTATTATTTAAAAATTTCTCAAATTCTAAATCTAAGTCAACTAAAGCTTCAGTTGAAACTAAACCAATTCTTGAAAAAGTTCCATTGTATTGGTAAGTCATAGTAGTATTTACAATTTCATACGTATTTGCTGAGTTAATTCCAGTTGGAGTAATTGCATCATAGGAAATATCTGTTGTAGTTGCTGCATTTAAACAACCACCTGCTAAAGCATTCCAGGTAATTGATAAATTATCTCCAGAAACTGATGCGTTACTTGAATCAGAACCAGAAAGTGAGGAATCATCAAATGTTACATTAAGAAAAGATCCTGAATTATTTATTGATAAAGCATTATGTACTAATGAAATATTATAAACACAATTATTTGGATATGCTGTGGCATTCATAACATTTTGAACAGTATCAGTTATTGTAATTGGTTGTCCTGCAAATACTCTAGAATCAGAATATGAAGCAGTTAAATTTAAAGCAGGTGCTACCAAAGAAGTATTTACATCGTAAGTAAACTCTACAAAGCTACCTGCACCAATATCTGGAATAAATAATAACATATAATCTGATGCTGTATTAAATTCTGAAACAAATCCTGATCCAGAATTATTAACAACATTTGAAATTGTACTAATTCCTGAAATATTAATTAAAACATCCTGTGCAGCTTGAGTTGCATGAATATTTGAAATATTAATACTTCCTGATGCGCTGTAATTAGATTGGTTTTCACCTGCATCAGCATATAATCCAGAAGTTGAACCAAGAGGATCATATCTAACATTCTCGGCAATAGTTTCTGAAAAATCAATATTTAGAATTGGTGATGCTGAAGATGCAGCAGACAATCCTACTAATAACACAAAAAGAATTTGTATTAACCTTAACTGAAAACTTGTATTCATATATTCAGAATTAAAAATAACGATTTTTATATAATATTAACAACTCATAAGTAGTAGATATGGATTATAATCTTTCATAAGCAGGTTTTTTCTCAAATTCATCTGGATTTGAAGCCGAATTTTTTCTTATTTCCTTTAAATTATCTTTTGTTCCCAAAGGTAATTTCTCTGTTGCTGCCCCAAAAGCATCTGCAGAAATATCTTTGATATAAATTTCTAAGAACTCTAGTGTCTCTTCGGGATATAAGGTATAAAGTTCTTTTAATGTCCATCCAAGTCCTTTTTGAACATAATAATCTTTTTCTGATAAGAGCATTTTAACCTTTTGAATGACTAATTCAAATTGTAAAATATTTTTTCTCTGAGAAGCATAATAGACAAGAGAAGTCAGTGAGAGTCTTTTTTGCCAAGAATTTCCATTAATAGTAAATTCTCCTAAAAAATGAAGAAAAGATTTTTTGTAATTCACTAAATTGGCATAAATTTTTGAAAGTAAATCACTATGAATCCAGTGTTCAATATCATAAGACAATTTTACTACATCTTCTTTTCTAGAAAATAATAATTCTACAGAAATAGAATCTAAATTTATCAAGACATAAGTTAGCACTTCAAAAATCTCCGAAGTATGAAAACAATATGTGAAAATTTCGAATTGATCTTCAACTGAGAGTAAATATATTTCTTCAATTTTTAGTTTTCTTAAATGAGCATGAGAAATACCCAAATATTGTAATCCTATATCCCTAAAATCTTTAGTAATATTAACATCTTTCCTAGGGAATTTACCTATTTCAAGTTCAATAATTCTTCTATAATGTTCTAAATCTAAACTCATTTTTCTAATCTTGATATTCTTCTCTTATGTCTCTCTTATTGTGAAAACTCTGTTAGTAAAAAAGCTTTAATAATTTGAGGATAAAGTTCATGATTAAATTCTCTCACTCTTAAACATAATATATTTGCATCATTATCATATCTTGCCATCATTGCAGAGTATTCATCATAACACAAAGCAGCTCGAATTCCTCTTACCTTATTTGCAGCTATTGCCATACCTGTTCCTGATCCACACAATAAAATTCCAAAAGAATGAGGAGTTGTTAAAACTTCTTTTGCAACAGCCCTTGCATACAGCGGGTAATCTACAGGATTGTCTTGAGAAAAAGGACCAAGGTCTTGATATACACACTCCATAGTCTCTAGGACCTTCAAGACTTCTGCCTTCGCACTCGCGCCTGCGTGGTCTGATGCAATAAAAATATTCATAAAAAAATATTGAAATAGAAGTATATATACTTTTAGTATTATACTTTGGTGATGAGGGAGAAAATAGATTTAAAAAAAGTAAAAATAAAAAATATCTTATTCAACAATTAAATTAATTGCCTGAGCAAATTCTCCTTTTTTCTTATTCTCTAAAATATAAGATTTAAGAGATTCTTTGAAGTAAGGATGCTTTCCTCTCTGAATTTTACCAATAACATAATAACCAATTGCCATTACATGAGCATTTG
>JAYYJK010000022.1:0-3786 GCA_036146255.1 Nanobdellota archaeon | reverse complement strand
TTTATTTCATTACTTATTGCAAAATCAGGATATGCAATTTGTAGAGAAAATATTGATTTCTTGATGGGAAAAGTTGCAGATCAAGAAATTATTGATTGTATTGAAAAAAAATTACAAGCCATCAAAGAAATTAAATCAATAAATAAGATTAAGTCTCAGTATTTGGGAACTGTAATTCAAGTAGAAGTCCATATTGGTTTAGATAAAAAATTGACACTTGAAAAAGCACATAGGATTTCACATAATGTTCAAGAAAACATAGAAAAAATCAACTTAGTTGAACACTGTTTTGTTCACTTAGAAGATTATTAATGATTTATTTTATAAATTCAATTTAATTCATTTCATTATGAAAAAGAAATTTACAATCTCTGTATTTTTTAAGAAATATATTAACTTATTTAATTTTAAGATTTCAAATAAATTAAAAATTGTTTCTTTCTTATTTGTAAGTCTTACAATTGTTTTATTATTAACAAGATATATTTATACTAGTAGGTTTGAGACAGAAGATTCTACAGTTTTAATTTTAGATTTGTTTATTTTTTATATTTTTTCAATGACTATTTTAAATCTTTTAAAAAATACAATAGTCTCTGCGAGAAGAAGAGTAAAAAAACTCTCAGTTCATACAAAAGATAATGTTATTGCAGGTATTCATTCTTTGTATATTATTTTAGGATTTTTTGTAATTTTATTTGGAACACTTCATTTTTTAGATGTGGAATTAGAGAAGTTTTTCACATCATTTGCGTTAATTTCAGTTGCTTTTTCTTGGATATTTAAGGAGTATATTTCAAATATTATTGATGGAATAAGAATTACTTTCTCAGATAATTTAAAAGTAGGAGATTATATTACCTCAGGAGATTTTAAAGGAATTATCTTAGATATTGATATTATGTCTACAAAAATTAGTACTGATGAAGGAGATATTGTGTTTATTCCAAATACTTTGTTGCTATCTAAGGAAATTATTAATTACTCTAAGATTAAATTTAAAAGAATTATCTATGATTTTGAAATCGATAAATCCCTTTATACAAAACTTAGAAAACTTGAGAAAAAAATTGTTAAAAATTTAGATGCTGAATTTAGTGAATATTTTGAAAAAGAAAAATTTTTTTTAAAAGTAGTTAGAGTTAGTGGTGAAGTTGCCCATCTCTCAGCAGAGATGCCAGTTACATCATATAATTTTAAACTAGAAGAGAGAATGGAGAAAAATGTTTCTCTAACAGTGATGGAATTTATAGATGATGAAGAAGATTAATATTATTTAATTAATACACACCTTTTTAAAGAAAGTGAGTTTTAATTGTTTATGGGTGAACAAAATAGAGGTTTTTTCTATCTTTTAATTGGACAATTTTTATCAGTTCTTGGAGAGAGAATATCAACACTTGTATTTTTTTCTATAGCAGTAAGTATTATTGGAAATGACTCTTCTTTTTTGGCATCAGCTTTAATTGCAGTTCAATTTATACCTCTTTTTTTATTTGGATATGTTTTTGGTTATTTTGCAGATAGATATAATCAAAAAAATTTAATGTTATGTGCAGACTTAGCAAGAGCCTTGTTTATTGCAATATTGATTCTAAATCCTGACTCATTAATTATGCTCTACACAGTAGTATTTTTTATTGGATTATTTTCAGCTATGTTTGAACCTTCTAAGAAATCTTTGATTCCTTTTATTGTGGAGAAAAGTCAATTAATTAGACTCAATAAAGTTTTTGCATCGGTTGAAATTTTTGCAATATTTCTAGGATTAATTATTGGATCTATTTTACTTGAATATTTCACAATAACTCAAGCTCTAACTATTAATGTGATTAGTTATTTAATTTCATTTATGATGATTTTATTTATCAATTATAAGTATTCTAAAATTCAAAAAGATGTTTCATTTACTTTTTTTAATGAATTAAAGTCAGGTTTAATCTATTTAAAAAATCATTATGTTACAAGACAAGTTATTTTAAATATCACATTAGTTAATTTCTTTGCTGCAGGATTTATTTATGCTACAATATCTGATTTTACAATTAGAAATTCAAGAGGTTTAGATCCAGGTTCAGAATTAGGTATTTTCTTTATTATTATCGCATTAGGTGCTAGTTTAACCCCATTATGTAATAAGTATCTCTCTCATGAAAACATTAGAGATTCAACATTGATTTCTTATCTTTTTTTGATAGGTGGAGGTGGATCAGTAATTCTGGGTTTTATCATGATGTTTTATCAACTCCCTTTATTAGTATTATATACTTTTTTCTTCATAACAGGTATTTTTGTAGGATTAATTTATGTCAGAATATTATATCTTCTTCACACAACTGCTTCAGAGAAGTATTATGGAAGAGTAATTAGTGTTAATGATTTTGTATCTTCAATATCTACAGTTGTAGGTGTTCTTTTAGGAGGGATTATCGTAGAGTATTTCACCTATACGCTTGGGTTTATATTAACAGGAAGTATTTTTGTATTAGGATTTTTTTATTTTTTAAAAACAAGAAATGGTTTTAATTGGTAAAAGAATTAATGTAATAATTCTTTTGAAGATGTTGAAGTCTCAAGAATTGATTTGATTGCAAGTGTGAGAGGAACTGCAAAAAACATTCCACCAATTCCCCAAATAAATCCCCAAAACAATAAACTCACAATAATTACAACAGGTGAGAGTTCTAATTTATTTCCAGTAAATTTAGGTTCGATGATACTTCCCCAAATAATATTTATTGAGAAAAGTCCAATTACAAGTCCAATGAAAAGCATATCAATTCCTTGGGTTATAGCATATATTGCAAATATAATACCATATGAAATATAATCTCCAAATGTTGGAATAAAATTTAATATGAATATGAGTAATGAGAATAAAAGAGCATATTCTACACCTAAAAAAAACATAACTAAAAAACTACTCAGAGCAGTTCCAAAACTAATTAATGTTTTTGATTTGAAATATTCAAAAATACTCTCTTCTAATGAGAATATTGTTTTTGAGATATGTTTGTATTTCTTATTTGATGAAATTGTAGTGAGCCAAATATTTTGAAGAGGAACTAAGAATACTAACATAAATATAATTAAGAAAAATTCGGATATAAAACCAGCAAATCCCTCAAAAAGAGCATTAAGAGTTGATGTTAATAATTCTTGTATTCTCTGAGAATCAATGTATTGAGATACTTTAAACGAATTATCAAAAAAAGTAATTTCTTTATTACTTATGATATCAATAATACTATTTGATTCAATATCTTCTGATTGTTGAAAATCACGTATATTATTAAATGAAAATCCTACAAAAAGAAGCAATATTATAAATACCGCACCTACTTTACCAATTACTTTGAGTATTTCAATATTTCTATTCTCTTTTGGAACTCTTAATAGAGGCATAATGAGAAAGGAGAGTATTATTGCAATGATGAGAGGTCTTAGTATTGATGAGAGCCATTGTAGTAAAAATATTAATATTACAACAGCTATAAAAATGATAGATATTTCTGAGAGTTTTTTAGTATCCATTTTATTTTATGTATTATGTAATTTATAAATTTATTTTCAAATAGGGTTTATCCAAGAATTCATAAATTATTTTTTTCTTAGTTCTTAAACCTAAGTAAAATCAATTTTTGATATTTTGTACCAATGTAGTACAAAATTGCAACAATGAATACTCATTTTTGTCAATATTTACTTGCGAAAAAATTTCTATTTATTCTCTGGGCCAGTAAGTCTTATTTATAAGATACAAGAACGCATGAAGTAAGTGTCTAG
>JAYYJK010000021.1:0-5456 GCA_036146255.1 Nanobdellota archaeon | reverse complement strand
AAGTAGGTTTTTACTTTACAGAGATAAAAAACATATATAAGTAAATTATTTAGTAAAAAGTTATGGCATTTAAAAAAACAAACAGAAAAGCTCAGGCTGCAATTGAGTTTTTAATGACATACGGTTGGATGCTTTTAGTAGTACTAATCGTAGGAGCATTAATCTTCTCATTCGTAGATTTCGGTGGTTTACTACCTAACCAGATTACATTTTCATCTGCAAACATCCAACCTATTGTTGGAGATTCATTCGTTACTGGAACTGGTACAATTTTAGTTGCATTCTCATATAATGGAGCTCAACCAATTGAATTTGAACACAATTCCTCAGGACAACACAACGTTACTTATAACTTTGGAGACAGTAGCTGTACCGATGTTAGAGTTATTAGGAATAATGATTTAACTGGTGCTGCTGCAGAAGTAAGTGTTGCTGGAAACGACATTAGATTTAGAAATGGTCACGCAGGATTCATTGAATTTCAAAACTGTCCTGATATGAACGCATTAGACGTTGTAGAAGGAGAAATTAAATTAACATTTTCAAGTACTCAAACAGGTGCTGTAACGCCAGTATTTGGTGATATTAGACTTACAAAAGTTGAATAAAGTTAAATTATAACTTTATTTTTAAATTATTCTCAAATGAAAAAAGCTCAAAACTCTCTTGAATTCTTATCTATATTTGCTATTGGTATTGCATTAACATTAATTTTTGGTAGCTTTTTTTTCAGTATATCAAATTCAGAAAAATCACAATTAGATATTAGTCAGATATCCAGAATTGGGAATGAAGTAATCTCCCTCTCTGAAGAAATATATTTTAGGGGATCAGGAAACAAAATTCAATACAAAGCAATATTTCCAGAAAATATTCAAGGGCTTGAAATTAGACAAGAAAGAACAACAATTGCAAATTATTCCGAGATTAGGTTTCTAATAATCTCCGAAACAGGGAATTTACAAAATATATCATTTACACCTACACAAAATTACATCACTCTAAATTGTTCAAATACGTGTACGTATAACTCATCTGGTAATTTTAGCTATTTTAATAGATCTGATTTCTCTGCAGGTCCTAAAACTCTCTCAATTAGATCAATTGGAGACCAAGTACTTATCGATTTTGTACGTTAGTACTAAGTTTTCAATTCACTTTTCTCTAGCCTCTCTTCTCGTATGTTTATCTATGTTTATCAACACCTTTTCGTTTGCATACATCAAGTAGAG
Organism: Nanobdellota archaeon; assembly: GCA_036146255.1. Classification (GTDB taxonomy): domain Archaea; phylum Nanobdellota; class Nanobdellia; order Woesearchaeales; family UBA583; genus UBA583. Next base: position 4,224 of record JAYYJK010000021.1, on the reverse strand, counting down.
GACATTTAGAACAATGTGGGCTCACAGGCCTGCATAAACTCTGGCCAAAGGCAACCATCAAATAATTAATTTTCTTCCAATAATCCTGATCTAAAGACCTCCTAAGAGTAAATTCTGTGTCATCTGGATCTTTAGTCAAGATATATCCTAATCTATTACAAATTCTATGAACATGAACATCTACACACAGTGCTGGCAAATTATGTCCTTCAGCTACAATTAAGTTTGCAGTCTTTCTTCCAATACCTGGAAAATCAAGTAAAATATCAATAGTATCTGGCACCTCTGAATTAAATTCTTTAACTAATCTATCACAAATATCCATAATTTGAATTGCCTTTCTCTTATAAAAACCACAAGGATATATTGCCTGCTCAATTTGTTCAATAGTTACTCCATAAACATCACTAGGTTTAGTAAGTAACTTATATATTCTCTTACTAGCTTCAATGGTTACCTCATCTTTAGTTCTCAGTGAAATAATTGTTGAAATTAAAACCTTAAATGGATCTCCGCTCTGCATTGCAATTAACGTAACAACAGGAACATCCCATTTTTGATATTCACCTTCAAGAGTATCAAGAACATTCTCAATTGGAAAAGTTCTATTAACTCTACCCATTATTATAACTCACCTCCAAAATATCTAATAATTTCTCTATATCAAAGCTTTTATTTATCCGTCCCATTTTAATTTAACAATCTCAAAACTAAAGCAGCTACTTTTAATCTAAATCCCTTAATTAAAAGATTATATTTCTTATTACTCATTTTTACAATGGTTGGATCTTCATGGAAGAGGGACTTTTCAATACTTCCCAAATAACTTTTAGGAACTAATGAAGTAGGAAGTTCCATAAGAAATTTGAGGTCTTTTTTAAGATATTTTTTATATTCTTGTCCTGTTTTTTTAAAAAAAAGATAAGTATAAAGTCTTGGAAAAAAATGTTCATCAAAATCATTCTCCGTTAATTTCTTTGAAATAACTTTATCAGTTATTTTATGCATAAATTGATACTCGGTATAAAACCTTCGAATTTCAAAATCCAAATATCCCTGATAATACTTTTCTTCTGGGACAAAGTATTGAATTACAATATCTTCTTGAAAAAAATATCTCTCAAAGCCAAGTTCTATCTTACCTTTAATCATAAATAGCTCGTCAGCTAACTGATTAAAATCATGATGGTTCAAAAAATCTGAAAACTCTAAAGCTAGCGATAAAAAATACAGATTTTCTTTAAAATGAAATTCTTTTCTTTGATTCCAGCCAATCCTATAAAAAAGCAAATAATCCTCATCAAAATAATCTCTAAGAGAACTAATAGATTTCTTTAGAGTTTTTTTAAAATACTTTAATTCTTCAAGTGAGTTAGACTTAATCAAATACTTAGATAATAAATTAAGATACATAATTGCATTATACTTCCCATTATCTTCTTGAAGCTGCTCAAATTCAAATACTCCTTTCCATGTTTGAAACTTAGACAAATATAAAAGTAATTTTTTTGCATAATCTAAATTTCCTATTTCAACTAAAGTAGTTATTACCTCAAAATAATCAGAATAATGTGTTGCTGAAGATAATCTTCCTTTTTCTGAGATATCTCCTTTGATAAAGTTCAGTGCTTTTTGTTTAAGCTTTTCCATAATTATCTCAAAAAGTCAATATTTTTAAATTTTAGTTACTTAAAAAATAAAAAAATAGAATAGATAAGAGATAAAATGGAGTATGAAAAGGAAAGAGAGAAGAAACATCTTCGGATATCTGGTTTAGACTTGGGAAGTAAAGTATCTCTGCATAATTATCACAATTATTTATTGAAAAACAATGAATAATTCCAGAACCTAATCCAGAACTATTAAAATAAATATTTCCTTGAGTAGATAAATTAAATTGATTTTCCCAATTTGCCCAATTACTTGATGAAATCTTAGAAATATTTCCTAATGTATTATTATAAAATAAATTTGTATAGGGACCCCCAGAAAAAGAATAGAAATAAATGTTCTCATTAATATTTGATATTATAGTGTTTGATGTGAATATATTATCTTCAATTGCGTTGAGATATATTCCTTGATTATTTTCACTAATTATATTTGATACAAATCTATTATTATTTGCGGATGAACCACTAACATGAATCCCCCTATTGTAATTGTTTTGAATTATATTTGAAGAAATATTATTAGAGTTTCCCTGTGATAAAGAAATACCAGTATTTGAATTCGAGATATTATTCTCAAAAATAATATTAGTATCTGAATTAATAGTAATACCAGTACTAGAGTCATTAATTATATTTGAAAATAAAGTATTGTTGTGGGAGGTAAATGAGAGATATATTCCTGCTACAACATTACTTGTTGCTTTATTTAAAATCAATGTTTGGTTGTGTGAATTTGAACCTAAGTAATAGCCATATATTGAACCATTTACACTAGAATTATAAAGATAATTATTTTGAGAATAAAAATAAATTCCTCTATTAAAATTATTAATATTACAATTTAGAACTTGAGAATTATTTCCTGTAATATATATTCCATAATTACTTCCTGTTCCGGAAATATTGAAACCTTGGCAATCTAATATAATATTATTTCCTGTTATTTCAATACAATTTGAACCTGAAGAAAGAATGCTTTCGTTTAATTCGTAAGAACCAGAATTTAATATTTGACATGAATCAAATTCTACTGCATAATTTAAGAAAAATAGAGTTATTAACAATAAAATTCCTATAAAAAATCTTTTCATGTTTAAAAGTTATTTTTAGAGTATATAAATTTTTTTAAAATATGATTACAAAACTATTATAAATATACTGTGACATGTTACTACTATAAAAAATGACTAAGAAAAAAAATTCTTTTTTTGAAAAGCTAAAAAACAAATTCTCTGAATTTGTCTCAGAACAAATTACTATAAATATCAAATCAATTCAAAAAAATATTATAAAAAATATTGAAAAACAAATTGAAAGAAAAGTAAAAAAAATTGTAAAAAAGGTGATCTCAAAAACACTCTTTTTTATACTAACATTAATTGGAATATTATTTTTAAGTTATGGTATTATTGAAATGATTTTAGTTCTATTAGCACTCCCACTATTTCTAACGCCAATTATTTATGGTGGTTTGCTTATACTAGTTGGTTTACTAATATATAGTTTTAGTTAAAAATTAAAAACTATTACTTAAACCACTTAGTATTTAAATGTTGTTCCAATAGGTTCAAAACCATCAAAATATATCTTTTCTTGATCAAGTAATTTAACTACTTTGTAAAAACCTTTTGTAAATACTTTTCCATTTTTTTTAAAATGAGTTGCTTCAACAATTTCTATTGCAGCAATTGGCCTTGAAAGTTTTCCTCCTCCTAAGGTTTCTCTTAATGGCATAAAAACATCACCCATATAAAAATTTCTCTGATTTGATTTCAAAAAAGGATAAGTAATTCCAACTTCTAATGTTTCAGGTAAACATTCTTCTTTCTCTCTTTTAGCTTCTTGAAATTCCTTTATATTTCTTAAAGATAAGTCAGGATTAAATTCTATTTCAATACCCATTTTATTTACTTACTACTTGTGGTCTTCCAGGAACTAAAGCTCCTGAGTTCATATCAACATCTTCTGCATTTACAATTTCAAAATCTACTGAAAACTCTGACTTGAAAAAATCTAATGTCTCTTCAAGCAATGTTCTCTCATCTTCTTGAGATAAATAAAAACTTAATCCTGAACCTAATGTCTTAGGAACAAATTTTTGGATAAATTTCTTATCATCTCCAAATTTCTGATTTAACTCTCCCATAATTTTTTTGAAATCTGGTTTGCCTCCTTGAGATAATAAGTCTTTTAAGGTATCAAATAAAGCAAACCTCTGATTCTTTGCTTGAATAATTGAAATCACCTTTGTTTGAGGTTTATTTTCTAATTCTCTTGAAATTGAAGTTACTAATTCTGAAATAATTTCTTCTAATTCTTCAACTTCCTTATCAATAAATTCTTCTGTATCTGTTAATAACATCTCTAATGAAATTGGAGTTGTATGTCCTAGATTTGACCAAAATTCTTCACAAATATGAGGAATAACAGGAGTCATAACTTTAAGATAATCTTCTACAATAAATCTCAAAACTTTACTTGTCTCTTGTTCTGAAGTTCTTCTTTGATGATAATTTATCTCATTCATAAATTCATAGAAAATATTTACATA
>JAYYJK010000020.1:0-4972 GCA_036146255.1 Nanobdellota archaeon | reverse complement strand
GTACAAGGTCCTGCACAAAGAATGGTTACTTTAGTTAAGGCTTGTAGACCTAACAAAAGATATCCAAAAGTTGCTCCAGAGTTAACTTATATTAACAAATAAAAAAATGAAAATACCTGTAATTGATAAAGAAGGAAAAAAAGTATCAGATTTCGAATTTGATACAAACACATTAGTTAGAGACGATATTTTCAAAAAAGCTTATCTTGCTGAGAATTCATTATTTTTCCAATCTTATGGATCAGATCCAAAAGCTGGTAAAAAACAAGTAATTAATTTATCAAAAAGAAGAAAAGCATTTAGAACTACTTATGGTAGAGGTGGATCAAGAACTCCTAAAAAAGTTATGTGGGCTAGAGGTACACAACATAGATATGTTGGTGCATGGGTTTCACAAGCTGTAGGTGGTCGAAGAGCACACCCTCCAAAAGCAGAGAAGAAAACTATCAAAACTATGAATAACAAGGAATGGATGAAAGCTCTATTAACTGGTGTTAGCGCATCATTTGATAAAGTATCTGTTGAAGCAAATGGACAAAGAGTTCCTGAGCAATATCCTGTTGTTCTAGATTCAAGTGTTGAAACATTAGCTAAAACTTCAGATTTCAAATCATTTTTAGAAAAGGCTGGATTCAGTTCAGAACTAGAAAGATTAGAAGTTAAAAAGGTAAGAGCTGGTAAAGGAACTATGAGAAATAGAAAATATAAAACTAAAAGAGGTCCTTTAGTTGTAGTTTCAAACTTAGAAAATCCATTATTTAAAGCAGCTAGAAATGTTCAAGGATTTGATGTTGTAACACCTGATCTTTTAATGGTTCAAGACTTTGGAATGAGTGAAAAACCAGGAAGAGCAGTATTATTTACAAAAGCAGCTCTTGAAGAATTTAGTGAGGTTATGAACTAAAATGGCAGATAACTCAAAAGTTGAACAAGTATTTAAAACAGAACTCTCAAAACAATTCTATGATATTGTTGTAAGAGTTATTGTTTCAGAAAAAGCAACAAGACTAATTGAATTCGAAAATAAAATGACATTTGAAGTAATTAGATCTGCAACAAAACCAATGGTTAAATTATTAATTGAAAATGAGTTTGGAAAAGCTGTAAAATCAGTTAATACAATTAACAATCATAACGGTATTAAAGTTGCAATTGTAACATTTAAAGATGAAGGTGTGGCATCAGATCTATCATCAGAGTTGGGGTTAGCTTAAAATGGGAAAAAGAATTATTCAACAAAGAAGAGGACGTGGAACATCACAATATGTGAACCACAACCAAAGAGGTGCTGGAGTTTCATCATTTAATTTATTTGAAAGAGGAGAAGCTACAAGTGCGGAAGTAATTGATTTAGTTCATTCAAAATCACACTCAGCTCCTTTAATGAAAATTAGATATGATAATGGAAATACTGCATTATTACCTGCTTTTGAAGGTTGTTATGTAGGAAAATCCTTTACTGTTGATCACAGAGATGAAGTTTCAAAAGAAGAAATTGTTGTAGGTAATGCTTACATGTTAAAAAATATTCCGGAAGGAACTTCTATTTATGCAGTAGAATCAACACCTGGAGACTCCTCAACATTAATTAAAGCTGGTGGATCTTATGGAAGAGTTGTTGCTCATAATAAAGGTCAAACAAAAATTGTTTTACCATCTAAAAAAGAAAAAATCTTAAACGGTAAGTGTAGAGCTATTGTTGGAGAAATTTCTGGTTCAGGAAGACTTGAGAAACCATTCTTAAAAGCTGGTCTTAAAAAAATGCATATGCAAAAAACAAACAAATTATGGCCTAAAGTGTCAGGTGTAGCAATGAGTGCATTTGATCACCCACATGGTTCAACAAGATCACTGAGAAAAGGAAGACCTACAATTGCGCCTAATAACGCACCGCCAGGTAGAAAAGTTGGTATGCTGAGACCTAGACATACTGGAAGAAATAGATAAAAATGGCAGACGATAAAATTTTTACATTTAGAGGAAAAACACTTGATGAATTAAAAGCACTCTCAGAAGAAGAATTCGTAGCATTACTTCCTGCAGCTGCAAGAAGAAAATATGCTAGAGGATTAACTCCTGCAGAACAACTGTTTTTAGATAAATTCAGATCAGGTAAAAAAAATATTAAAACACATGTTAGAGAATTATTTGTTCTTCCAGAAATGGTTGGTCAAAAAATTTCAATTTACAGTGGAAAAGAATTTGTGCAAGTAACTATTATGGAAGAAATGCTTGGTTTAAGATTTGGGGAATTAGTTCCTACTAGAAAAATCGCACAACACCCAGATAGTAAGAAATAAGAGTAAAAAATGGCATACAAATATTCATATGAAAATTTCGATAAAGAGAAAATGGCTAGATCCTTTGGGGTTAACTTACCAGTTTCTCTAAAAAAGTCAGTTGAAACTCTTAGAGCTATTAGAGGTAAAAGAGTTGAGAGTGCAATTAAGTTTTTAGAAGCTGTAATTGAAGAAAAATCAGTTGTTCCTTATCATAGATATAGATCAGAGATGCCTCATAAGAGGGGAGCTGGAATTGCTGCAGGAGGTTTTCCTGTAAATGTTGCTAAATCAGTTCTAGTATTATTGAAAAATGCTCAGAAAAATGCTTTAGAACAAGAAATTTCAGGAACTCTTTATGTACAAAGTGCATCAGCTAGAAAAGGTTCTCGAAGATATCACATGGGAAGAAACATGGGTAGACAAATGAAATCAACATCAATTGAAATTATTGTTGCACAAAGAGAGCAAAAAAAAGCGGTGGCTAAAAAATGATTGAGAGAAAAATTGTAGATGATAGAATTACAGAATTTGCTGTAGAAAAATACTTAAGAGAATCACTCAGAGATGTTCCTATTGAGAGAACAACTTATGATAAAACTCCTCTTGGAGAGAGAATTACAATTTATACTTCAGCTCCAGGTTTAGTAATTGGAAGAGAAGGTTCAAACATTAAAAAAGTAACTAAAAACCTAAGGGAAGAATTTGGTTTTGAAAACCCTCAAGTTAAAATTGGTGAAGTTAAAGATCCAAATTTGTCAGCACCTATTGTTGCTAAAACAATTGCAAATGCATTAGAGAGATTTGGTTCACAAAAATTCAAATTAACTGCTTTCAAAGCAATTCAAAGTACAATGTATGCGGGAGCTATGGGTATTGAAATTAGAATTACTGGTAAAATTCCTTCATCAAGGGCAAAATCATGGTTATTTAACAAAGGATATCTTAAAAAAACAGGATATGTTAGTGACTTTTTAGTTGACCACGCAAAAGATCATGTAACTCTTAAAACAGGAGTTGTTGGTATTAAGGTGTCAATTATGAAACCAAATACTCCACTACCTGATAAAATTGAGTATAATGAAGAATACAAATCAGTTGCTCAAGCAATTGGTATTGAAGAATCTGATGTTGAAGAGGTAGTTAAAGAAGCTGTAGAATCAACAAAAACTGAGGAGGTTAAAGAAGAGTAATTTTGGTACTTTGTACTAAAATGAAATCTTTCTTATACTAAAATGAAAAAATTAGATTTAATTACAAAAAAACCTGAAGAGTTAGAAAAACTTTTAGGTGAATTAAAAAAAGAAATGTTTAACCTTAAATCATCATCTCTTGCTGGAGAAGATGCTCAAAAGAAAAAAGGTAGAATTAAAACTGTTAAAAGAGATATCGCAAGAATCAAAACAGTTCTTAATTCACAATAATTGTTTTAGCAATTATTGATGTTGCATATTGATGCAACTCAGAATAAAGTTTCTATTAGAAACTTTTTTTATTCTAAAATTAAAATTTATATACATAATTTTATTATTTTTTAAAAAACTAAAGTTTGTTTATTCATCTAATTTAGTCCAATTTGAAAGATCTTTTTTATTTGCACCACATTCAGGACATTCCCATGTGTCTGGAATATCTTCAAATTTGGTTCCAGGATTAATCCCGGAATCACTATCTCCTATTTCTTCATCATATACAAAACCACAAACATTACATATCCATTTACTCATTTTATTCACCTCTCCAAATTCTTTTAAAAACGTGTGTTGCACTTGGATAACAAATGGAAAAATATATGTTATCTGCATCTAGTTCTTTTTTTAAATGGTTATGAAATCTCTTCAAATTAAGTCCTGGTACTGAGGGAGTTATATGATGTAATCCATGGTATTTTTGTCCTACAGGTATGACTAGTGTATTTAGTACTGATTTATTATTAATTACTATTGAGTCTTGTATATGTTCGGAGAGAGACATTTCCTTGCCATTTTTTTTATACCAGTGTGTAGCACAGAGAAATCTTATCGTATTTAGTGTAAGTATTGCAGAGACTATAATTATAAATGTTAGGTATATTTGTAGGATATACTGTGTGAATATTACTAGTATACTTAAAATATAGATGAATGTTATTGTTTCTTCTATATTCCAATATCTCATTTCTTTTTCATTGGGGAGTTCTTTTCTAACATAATCTAATTGTATTGCCATTGATGAGATGTGGGTTCTTACAAAATATCTTATTTTTTTTGAAATTAGTGATAGTGGGGATCCAATTATGTATCTAAATGGGAGCGCAATTGGTAAAAATAAATTTTTTATGAAGTAGCTTACAATTGTACTTTTTTTACCATAGAATTCAAAGTATTCGCCGTCATTTTCTCTGTTGTATTCGTGTATGTTATGGTGAATGGTATGTACTCTATGGTACATGAAGTGAGGTATTAATAATGGAATTCCTGCAACTGTATTCCATAAAATATGTAATGTTGGAAACTCTTGATATCTTATATGTACGAGTTCATGGGTAAATACACTTAGTCTATATAGGGCAAAAATACTTACAATACTTAAAACACTACTTAGTAAGATACTATTTGATTTAAATACTGCTAAATATAGTGCTCCCCACCCAATAATACTGCTACCTAATATATCTATTATATAATTAAATTTCTGGATTTTCATGAATTTAG